>JAGBFY010000289.1 GCA_017936245.1 Kiritimatiellia bacterium | reverse complement strand
TGTCGAAAGGCTGGTGCGCCAGGGGTATGGCGGAGTTGCCTGCAATTGCCATTTCGATGGGTATGTCACAAGGGAATCCAACTGGCCGCAGTTGAAGTCGTATGTGGAAGCACTGAAGGAGAAAGGCCTTCAGATTTGGCTTTATGACGAGCGGGGCTATCCATCGGGCTATGCCTACGGGCTTACGCTGGAAGGGCATCCTGAACTTCAGGCCAAGGGATATCTCATCCCGACAAATGGCGGGCCTGTCAGGATAGAGCCTATATTCAAGGGAACGCATGCAGAGGTCAAGATCAACATCGACCGCCGTCCGTATCCTAACATTCTTATGCGTGAGGCGACAGAACGCTTTCTTGAAGTGAACCATGAAGCGTACGTCAGGCATTTGGGTGCTTCGTTCAGCAATAGTTTCGTTTCGACATTCACGGATGAACCGTCGCTCATGAGCCATTGGCTCAGGCGTATGCCGGATCTGGTGCTGCCGTATTCGCCTGAATTGCCGGATCTTTACATGAAGCGCACAGAACGGATCCTGTCCGATGACATTAAAACATTGGCATTCCCTGATGGCTCACCGGGTTCACGCAAGATCCGCTATGACTATTGGAATCTTGTTGGAGAGCTTCTCACGGAGAATTTCTTTGGTGTCATCGACGATTGGTGCAGGGCACACGGACTGCTTTCTGGCGGCCATCTCATGTGCGAGGAGAACCTTGCCGACCATGTGGGGTTCTATGGCGATTTCTTTTCGTGTCTGAAGCGCATGAGCGCTCCGGGAATCGACATGCTTACGATACATCCTTCAAAGATTGCGCGCAGGACACCTCTTTTCGCCGGAAGCGCCCGTGCGCTCGGAGGGCGAAAAGAGGCGATGGTTGAGATTTCTGACCATTCCGAACGGAGTGTCAAACCCAAGGCGTTGCCATTTACGATGGATGAGGCCAATGGCGCCGTAAATCTGTACATATGGGGTGGCATAACGGCATTCCCCAGTTATCTTTCCGTTTCCCGGATGAAGTTCCCGGATGATACGGTAAGGGCGTTCAACCGGCGTACGGGCAGACTGGTCACGCTTTTTTCGCGCCCAGGGGAATTTGCCGCAGATGTAGCCTTGGTGTATCCTGCTTCAGATTTGAAGGCAAATTACATTCCCATGACCTATCGCGGAGGTTCTGCGGAGATAGACCTCATCTCGCATATCTTCACCAATGTCGAGGATTCTCTCTTCCGCAACCGCCGTCCGTGCCTTGTTGTCGATGAGGATTTCTTGCAGAAGGCACGCATCGAAAACGGGTGCCTTGTTGATGGAAGGCTTGCGTTTCGGTCGGTGGTTTTGCCGGGGATTTCCACGATGCCGCTTTCCATCTGGAAAAAACTCCTTGCGTTCAGGGATGCGGGAGGTGTTGTGATGGCTGTCGGTGCATGGCCCCGAAACGATACGGATTCATTTCCCTCGAAAGAAGTGTCGGATACGGCCGAATGTCTTTTTGAAAAGTCTTTCGGGAATACATTGTGCAATGTCAAACGGTCGCCGTCGGGTAAAGGCGGCGGTATGTTCCTGGATGTGGCTAGTGCGCGTTTTGCCGGGGAAGCCCTCAACAGCTTTTTCGGCAAGGTTCTTGATGTGCAATGCGAAAAATCCTGCCTTCGTGTCCAGCATCGGCGCATGGACGACGGCGATGCGTTTTTCGTGTTTAACGATTCTCCGGCGCCGGTGAATGAATCCGTTCGCATTTGCGGTGCGGCTGATGGGTTTGAAATGTGGAATCCTGATGATGGCACTCATGCTCCGGCGGTTTCATCGAATGGACGTATTTCGCTCGATCTTCGCCCGTACGGAGCGGTCGTGCTCACCTCGTCCAAACGGTGCAGGCCTGTTAGCCTTGATGCTCCTGTAAGAATTGCTTTGCCGATGTCGGAGAAGGGTGTTCTCAAGCGTGCTCCGTTTGAGACGTTCAGGAATGTTGTGTCCTCATCAGAGAAAGGTGCTGATCCTTTCCGTGCAAAGGGAACTGTGGTTGCCGCCGGTGCGGATACGTATCATTGGGTGAATTTTGAATACGCAAAGCCTCCGATGACCAAAAACGACGCACGGATTCTCATTGGGGTTTCAGTCTCTGCAAAAGATGCCTTCAGCGGTGCTTCACCGTCTTTAATGGTGTTTGCCGGTTCGAAGAAAAAGGGGAAGACCTTCATTGCCTACTCTCATTCAAGGGTAGGTTCGGATGGGTTCCGTGCGATTATCCTCCGTGCGGAAGATTTTAGGAAATTCCGTCATTCTGAACCTTTGGATATGACAGAAATAGACAGTATTGCGGTAGGGTACGGCGGATGGAGAAAAGGCATTGCAGGGGACGGCATCGCTTTCAGTGTATTCGAACCTCAATTCATTCATTGACAGAAGTCGCCTTGCAATGGTTAAAAATTTCGGTTGAAAAAAAAAATGTATTTGATATTATCCTCTCCCATGTGAAACTGTAGTTTCAGGAAAGGAAGAGATGATGGTGAGAAAATCCTTGGCTGCCGTGTTGGCGGCAGTGTCGTTCTCTGGCGTGCAGGCTTCATCCGCATGGAAGGATGCGGTGAGTGGAGACTGGATGCTCGGAGGCAACTGGCTTGACGGATCTGTGCCTTCGTACAGTTCGGGCGAAACGGTGTATATCACCAATACTTTGGCCGCCTATACGGTGGGATTGTCGAATACGACCGAGCAGGTGATTGGCGGATTGCTCCTCAGCGGCACCTCCAGCACTCTTCCGGCACATCTTGCAATCGAGAATGCTGCACTGAAGGTTTCCGGCGGCCGTACCGTGCTGACGAACGGTGATATTTGTGTCGGTTCCGGCGGCGTTTTTGAAATGTCAGGCGGCAGGGCTGATTTGGCGGCAGGCGGTCGGATCATCGTTGATGGCGGAGTCCTTATCGCAACGAATAAATTCCAGCAATGCTACATAAATAGTGCCAAAGATCACAATGGAGGTCGCTATCCTCTCTTAAAGATCAATTCAGGCAACGCTTATTTCAAGTACATCAAGGATGTTTCATCAGGAATCATCCTTGATTGCGTAAATTATGCGAAGATTCAGATGAGTGGAGGAGTTCTGTCGCTGGATAGTGATCACAAGTCCGATACTGTGCTACGCTTGAACAGCAACAGCGAAACAGGATCCACCCTTGAGCTTTCCGGAAATTCGCTTCTTCGGATATTGAACGGCAGTGCCACGTTTGGACGAGGCGTTACTACATTGAAGGATAACGCCTCCATTGAGTTCATTGGAAATGACCAGAACCATTGCTCTTTGCGGTCGTATTCCTCCGACAGTGGCAGAGGGCTTGAGATTAATCTGATGGATAATTCCTCTTTCAAGGTTTCTACGGCAAAGTTTTATTTCGGTCAGACGGATGCCCGTTCATTGCGTTGTGTCGGCGCGTTAAACATATCCGGCGGCAACCACAGTTTTGGGCGCTATTGCGAACTTGGATGCGGCCATGGCACCTTTACGACGACCATAACGGGCGGACATACGGAATTCAGGCAGTATGGACTGAGAATTGGTGCATATCCAAATAATCTGTCAGGTATAAACAAAGAGAACAGCAAGATATACGCTTGCACCGGAACCGTGGATGTCGCCGGAGGCGTTCTTTACCTTAATCCCACTGAATGCCACAACAATACTCCACGTAAAGCGTTATGGGGAACGGTTGTCGGCTATGGTGTGGCCGGCGACGTGAGCGGCTGGTTTGACGGCAGGCTTAATATATCCGGCGATGCAATCGTAACAAACGCCATAGGACCGTTGATCGTCGGGGCGGGGAAGGCCGTAGGAAGTATAACGCAGACTGGCGGAGAACTGTATTCGGTTACCGATGGCAGCAGTTTCAGTTTCTGGAGCCGCAGCGCCATGGTGCTTGGACTCTGCGGAGGGAAGGGCACGTATTCCATGTCTGCGGGGAAGTGTGATTACGGAAATATGGTCTATGTGGGTGGCATCGACTTGGAGACCCTAAGCCGTCCTAATGCCCAGGGTAATATGCCGGCGAACGATGGCTCGTCTGTTGGCTTGCTTGAGATTACGGGAGGTTCGTTCCGCGCCCGCAAATCGCTTCATGTGGGCGATCTCGGTAAAGGCACTGTGCATGTGTCCGGATCTGGATCGCTTACGGTTGACATGAATCTTGTGCTTTCCAATTCCGTGGCGGAGGCTTCACTGCTGAAGTTGACTGTGGCAGGTGACACTCCGCCATCGGTTTCGGTCGCTGGCAGTCTCATCGTAAGTGAAGGTGCAAAACTTGAGGTTGACGTGTCGGATTTCGCCACGACGAATGTGTGGACGAAGCTTGTGTCATGCTCTTCTCGCAACGGCGATTTTGCCGCTGAGGATGTTAAGGTGGTGGGCGAAGGCGTGAGAGGGTCGCTGGTGTTCGATCGCGCAAGTGACGGCACAGGGTCGATATGGTGGTATCGTCCAAGAGGAACGACTGTTGTGTTGAGGTAACAGGTGGAGGGAGTGTTTCAAATGCATGTTGGATTGGTGGCGACCGCTGT
Source organism: Kiritimatiellia bacterium (assembly GCA_017936245.1). Taxonomy (GTDB): domain Bacteria; phylum Verrucomicrobiota; class Kiritimatiellia; order RFP12; family UBA1067; genus UBA1731. Next base: position 3,240 of record JAGBFY010000289.1, on the reverse strand, counting down.
TGTGATGGCGGTCGGCAGCGTTGGAGCGGTCGTATCGCCCAAAGATATGGTGGAATATCGCCGTGCCGCGAGGTCTGTCCTTGACGCGTCATCGGTTACGGCGGATGCGATAGCGGCGTATCTCAAGGATGAGGATCCTGGAGTTAGACGGTTTGCTCTTTTCAGACTGCATGAAAAGGATATGCTCAAAGGTCGCGAGGCGGCAAAACGTCTCTCGTCCGATTCGGATGATGCCGTGAAGGCGTTGGCGAAGGAGCTGCTCCGCAACCGCAATGCGGCGAAAAGCGTAAGTATGGAACTTCCGCTTTCCCAAAGCCCCCTGAACGATCATGAGATATTCCGTCTCAAGTCGGTATTCACGGAGGGTGAGAGCTTTGTCATGCCGCCTAAGATGGCGTGTGATGCGGTGGAGGTGTGGTTTGGCAAGGTGACGGAACATCTCATGGTGTGGGTGAATGACGTTCTCGTGGCGGATTTCGATCCTTCCCGCGAAGGTCAGCGTGAACTCAGGTGCGATGTTACGAAGGTTGTGAAATGGGGCGAGGAGAACAAGATGTGGGTCACCAATGAGCATGGCAAGGACCGATGGAAGAAGTTTTCGGTGGAGGTGTTGAAATGCGGAAAGTGATCATCGCGCTTTGTGGGCTTGCCGCTCCCGCTGTTGCGCTGTCGGCGGCGTTCGGTCCAAGAGCGAATCCTGACGACCAGTTCAGGTTCTTCTGGCTCATAAACGAGAGCTTCTACCCTGAGATGGTTGCGAGCGGATTCAATACGTTCATCCAGAACTATTGGGGACGCTACAGCGTTTCGCGCGGCACGTACAAGGATACGGCGATCGTCGAAAAGCATAAGCTGATGGATAGGATTCTTGCCGATGGCTGCGACTACATCGAACAGCTACCGCTTGCCAACTCCCGGGATTTCATATCGAAATACCCACGTATGAAGTCCGACGGGTCGAAGCAGCACAATCTCGATATCGCCTGCCCAGATGCGTGGAAGGAAGTGATGAAGGGCACAGACCTCATCATTTCCTCGATATCGAACCATCCGGCGTGCATCGGAATCGAACCCTCAAGTGAAGTCAGGGATCATTCCCGTCCGTCGCACAGGGAGTATTTTGCGAAAAGCTACCGTGACGCCACGGGGCAGGCTGTGCCGCCGGAGGTTGGAGACGCCAAGGTCGCTCCCCATTATCTCCAGTTGAAGGACTTCCCTGTGTCGCGTGTTGTGGATGAGGATTATAGGCTGATGAAGTTCTACCGCTGGTTCTGGAAGAAGGGCGACGGATGGAACGATTACCAGACGGCGGCAAAGCGGAGTTTCGAGCGGCAGTTCAATCGTCCGGCCTTTGCTATGTACGATCCCATTGTGCGGGTTCCTCCGCTTTGGGGTTCCGGCGGCGAAATGACGCACGGCAACCAGTGGACATATCCGACCCCTGAGCCGTACAACATCTACTACGTCATTTCCGAACAGCAGGCGATGGCCCGCGGCACTCCCGGACAGAAGGTCGTTTCCATGATTCAGGGCATATCCTACAGAAGCCGTCTTGCTCCGAAGGAAATCAAGGTCGCAAACCCTCCTGCCTGGGTCTCGGACCGTCCGAACGTAGTGTACATGACAACTCCTCCGGACATTCTGCGTGAAGGGATATGGGCGATGTTCGCCCATCAGACGGACGGCGTGGGCACGTTCGCCTGCCGTGCGCTTTTTGACGCCGCACGGGTGGGGCAGAAGAAGGATGCCGCCGGATATCAGTTCACAAATCCGGAGTCGATACATGCCATTTCCAACGTGTTTCATGAGGTCGGCATTCCTCTTGGCCCGTTGTTCCGCGCCGTACCCGAACGAAAGCCTGAGGTTGCGGTGCTGGAGAGCTATGCCTCGACGTTCTTCGCCGGACGCGGCAGCTGGGGATGGGACGGTTGGATATACCAGTGCGGAATAATGGTGACCTGCGCAAACCTTCAGCCCTATGTGCTGTATGAGGAGGAGGTCGCGAAGGGTGGCATACCATCCACTGTGAAGGTCATTGTCGCACCGCATTGCGACGTACTGACAAAAACAACATTTGATGCGTTGAAGTCTTTCCAGACGAAAGGCGGGATTGTTGTGGGTGACAGGTATCTTGTGCCTGGCATACTTCCCGATCTTCCGCTTGAAGGCTTTCGCCGCACATGGAAGGATGGCGCCGCCGACAATGCCGCACTCCATGCTGCCGCATCGAAGCTGAAGAAGGGTTTGTCCCCATTCTACCGTCCGCCAGCGGATTCCTCAAACGAGCATATCGTGACTGCGGTGCGTTCATGGAAATCGGCGGATTATCTTTTTGCGATCAACGATAAACGTGTTTTTGGCGATTATGTGGGACAGTGGGGCATGGTGATGGAGAAGGGCGCACCGAACTCCGCCCAAGTGACGGTCCGCCGAAAGGCCGGCGCCGTGTATGACCTTGTCGCGCACAGGAGGATCCCTCACAGGATTCTGCCGAATGGCGATACTGCCATCGATGTTGAATACGCCACCAACGACGGACGTGTGTTTTTGGTCGCAGAACGTCCTCTCAGTAAACTGAAGTCGAGTGTGAAGGACGGTCGCCTTACGGTCGTTTCGCCCGACAGAGATGTAATGATTCCGGTCGGTGTTTTTGCCGAGGGGACGAAGCCGTATTACGGAGTCGTGAAGGATGGAACGTTTTCATGTGCCGTGAAGGGCGGCAAGGTCAAGGTGCTCAATCTTGCTGATGGGAGCGAGTGCGTTCCTGGCGGCAGGTGGAAGTTCTGGCGGTGAAACAGTAAAAAGGAATAGTAAGATGACAACATTGTTCGCATATATGTTTTTCGTTTGGGTGGAACTCATCGGGTTCGACAACTCAAAGGCTGATTTCGGCGTAGGTGAATATCTTGGACGCATGGAGGTAAAGCCCCAAACCGTGTCGCTTCTTCTAAACAGTGACAGGCTTTTCCTTTCGCACATGAAAGGGTTGCCGAAGGATTTTGCGTTTCTTCCCGAGTCGTGTTCGTACCGTGGCCGCCCGTTCAACATGGAGCGCAAACGGCAGAATTGGACGGCGTTTCAGCTCAAGGGACTGGTCGCGGAGCTTCAGCGCAACGGAGTGCAGGTTTTTGCGTCGTTCTTTGCGAGTGAACAGTATCCCGTTTCACAGGAGCGGGCGACTGTGGTTGCCGACAGGCTCGCCACGTTTCTCTCCGACTACGGGTTTGACGGTCTTCACGG
>JAGBFY010000288.1 GCA_017936245.1 Kiritimatiellia bacterium | reverse complement strand
GCGGCACCTTTACGCTCACAATGACCGTAAGGCCTTCGCGCATATCGTCGCCGGTGAGCTTATCCTTCTCCTTGATGATCTTGGAGTCGGCCCCATACTTGTTGATGGTACGCGTAAGGGCGGCGCGGAAGCCTGAGAGATGCGTACCTCCCTCAATCGTGTGGATGTTGTTGCAGTACGTCTGCTCAATCGTGGAGAACGTCTCGGTGTACTGCATCGACACCTCGGCGGCGATCGGTATGCCGGAAGCGCTCTCCTTCTCGCCCTCGAAATGGATTACGGGAGAGAGCTCCTTCTTGTTGGTGTTAAGATAGGCGATGAACTCGTCGATACCGCCCTCGTAGTGGAAAGTCTCCTCATGGTGAGCCTCGCCCTCGTCGTCGCGGAAATGGATCTTCACGCCCTTGTTGAGGAACGCCAGCTCGCGCAGACGCGCACACAGTATCTCCCACTTGAACGCACGGCAGGAGAAGATCGTGTGGTCGGGGAAGAACGTAACCTTCGTACCCGTCTCTTCGCCGCATTCACCGACGACCTCAAGCGGCTTCGTGACGTGCCCACGGGAGAACTCGATGTGGTGGATCTTGCCGCCGCGCTTCACCTCGACCTTCATCCAATCGGAAAGCGCGTTCACGCAGCTCACGCCGACACCATGAAGACCGCCGGAAACCTTGTAGTTGGAACCGTCGAACTTGCCGCCGGCATGGAGAACCGTAAGCACGACCTCGATTGCGGGCTTGCCCTGCGTGGGGTGCATATCGACAGGAATGCCACGCCCGTTATCCTGAACCGTAAGCGAGCCGTCGGCATTGATGAGAACGTCGATGTTGGAGCAGTATCCGGCAAGAGCCTCATCGATGGAGTTGTCGACCACCTCATAGACCAAGTGGTGATAGCCACGCTCACCGGTATCGCCGATATACATTGCAGGACGCTTGCGGACAGCCTCCATGCCTTCCAGTACCTGAATGTTGGCGGCATTGTAGTTGGACGGCTGTGCGGCGTCCTGAACAGAGTTTTCTGCGGCTTGCGTGGTATTTTCTTCCGACATTTTATCTCCCCGAAAAATTGCGGAAAATTATACCAAAACCAACGTCCATAAACAAGCATGCCCAACTTGGCGATTCCCCACCTCACGCAAGGTTCGCTTTAGTCCGCGAAGATACAAGTCGTCGCCACGAAGTGTCAGTAGAAAAAAGATGTTAATCAAATCAAATCCAAGACCCTGACCGCGCCGATGTTCGGCTGGGCGGGGTCTGCGTAGTACTTCGTGATGGTTTTGATGTCGTCACCTGAAAGTGAGACCGCCATTTCCGCGCCGTATTTCTGATAGACATGATCGATGCAGATTTTGCGCAGCTCATACGCTCCCTTGTGACCTCTGAAACCGAGCGTACGCAATGACTTGTTGATATCGGCGAAGATTTCATCTGTGATCTCCAGTCCGCGAAAGCCGCCGTATTCATCGAACTTCTTCCATATATCTTCATGGATCGGCCAAAACACCCGCCGTCCGGAAGAGAGCTCCGTTTTGTGCGGCGTGTAGTTGAGGTAATGCCGCGAATCCTTCTCGACGAAATTCTCGTCGCGAAGCCTGAGAACATCCCCGTTGCGCATGGCAAACTCCAGCATCATCGTCGCCACGAACCAATGCTCCCCGGTCTGCTTCTTGTACCAGGCCTTGACGCGCTTAAGCATTTCGACCGACGGCCTTACATAGCGCGGAGCCTTCGCCCGGAAGGTCGGCAGGTCAAGCGGCGGAATTTCAAACCCGGCATCTGCATAATACGGCTTGCACCACTTCGCAAAGACGCTCCGCAGCTGGCTCACGTAGCTCCATGCCGAAAGACGGGAAATCCCGCGCTGCATGAACGCAGCCAATGCCATATCAATCCGCTTGCGCGTAAGTTCCGTAACGGGAGATGTAAGATCAATTCCGGCAGCCCGGCAGACGTTTTCCGCGCCGCGCAGGGCGTTAGCCGCCGTCTCAACCCCCGGACGTCCGGTTTTCATTCGTTCGATCTGTGCTATCACCCGATAGCATTTCATTACTTGTTTTATTGTAGGTATCATATTTTCTCCTTATTTTAGAGTGAAATAATATTTTACCTACTGGAGCAATAAGGATAATAACTGCGGCGAATGAGAAGAGCGCGAGTTGCGCCTAAAGGCGCGACCACGAAAACGAAATTTCATGGAACTGGGAACGTGGTTAAATCCACCGCTTGCGTTCAAGCAACTTCAGATAGTTCTTCTTGAGATTCTGAATGCTTAGGAAAAACATTTTTTCGGTATCAGAAATGCGTCCTTCATTTTCTAATTTAATGCGAATCAACTCAAGCGTAGCGATCATATCAGCCGCTTGAAAAAGTCGATATTTGGACGAAGTCACATATGGAACAAACTCTACGCGGGATGAGAACAGCAAAAATGCGGACTTTAAAAGTGAGGTAACTTCATCCTGGCCGTTATCGTAATATATCTTCAGACCCTCAAAAGAATTGAAATCCTCCGCATGAGTTATCAGGAACCTTGTAATTTTCTGAAGCAGCTGATCATGAAGTTCGCCCGGCGATGAAACAAAACGTTTATCAATCCAAAATGACTGAAATGTCAATGGCGCATGTCGTATAAAAGACATCATTCTTGAAAAAACAACACGACGCTCTTCGCGTTTCAAATTGCGATACGGTTCTTCCCATCTAATCAAAGGTCCGGCATGAACAGCCTGACCTTGCGGAACATCCAACTGTTGTAGGGTTTCATCAAGTCGTGCAATATCTTCAGAAACTGATTCGCTTTGATTATGAAACACCATGCACACCAAATAATAGCGAGACGACTGAACATCAGGAGAAAAGCTCCCTGACTCATCCACAAAAATACTTATTTCCTTTACATCTTTTCTCATCGCCATTAAAATGATGAAGGCGAGGCTCGCACCTCGCCAACGGCAGGGGCTTCCCCGCCAGCCGGTGGACTCCAGGCGTACCCTTTGTCCAAAATCTGAATTAGAGCGAAGGACATCCTCCGCATCCCGGTGACTCAAGCTTTTTGCCCTTGTCGCCGATAATTATATCATAACAGGGTTTTTAGGTGCAATAGCGATTTGCAATTTTCAATTCAACCCCCGGACGTCCGGTTTTCATTCGTTCGATCTGTGCTATCACCCGATAGCATTTCATTACTTGTTTTATTGTAGGTATCATATTTTCTCCTTATTTTAGAGTGAACCTAAATTCGGCAGTTGGACAGGTTCTTTTTTAACGCAGAGGCGCAGAAAAAACAGCTTGTTTTGAGTTTTTTTTTTAGTTATCTTCTTTTATGCAACCACACACCATCGACACCCGATGGGTGAAATTTCACTCCGTCAGAAAAATTCTAGTATTTTCCATTTTTCATATTACTTCACTTTTTCTCTGCGTTACTTTGCGTCTGCGTTGAAATCAACAGCCGTTTTTAGGGTGAAATGATATTTTATCCCTTACATCAAAACGCTCTGCGCCACTGTAAGCTTCGCAGAATTGGCTTCGGCGAACGTCGTAGGCTACGCAAAGAATGATACGGTGAATGGCTTTACGGTCGTTACGCCGCAGTTCCGTAACATCAATGACGGCAACTTCTCGCTTCTTAGCTTCTCGGCTGGTGAGGATATGTATGACAATCTTACTGTCAACCAGATTGATGAGTATGGTACTTCTATTCATACATACACATGGACAACATCTGCCGACGATGG
>JAGBFY010000287.1 GCA_017936245.1 Kiritimatiellia bacterium | reverse complement strand
CTCTCGACGACCGTCATTTACCCACCTACGCACCCACACTTATGCACGAAGCCTCAAAAAGAAAGGTTGATACAAAATGATGTTAAGGCTTGAAAAAGGCCGTGGGTTGCGGTATGTTTTAGGTTGCGTATGCGCTTTTGCGTTGACGGGTGCATTGCCGTGCGCGGCGGCGGACATTGATTCGGTGCTGGTGCGTCAGCAGTGGCCGTGGTCGACGGATGTCAAGGTCGAGTACAGGCTTTCGAACGTGACCGCTCCCGTGAACATCAATGTCGAGTGCTTCAACGACGGCAAGGCTCTGCCCGTGGAGAATATCGATGGCGCGATCATCGGGCGCACGTACGGACTGTCCAAGGCAGATGAAGGCATCGGCTTCTTCTACATCGACCCAGTGAAGGCTTTTGGCAAGACGCAGGTATCGCTTGCGAATTTCACGGTCAAGCTGACGCTTTCCGCTACGGACGAACTTGATACGCAGCCGATCTATAGGATCATCGACCTCCAGACGAAAGAGGTGAAGGATCTTTCCCGTGCAGACTTCTACAACGATCGGGGCAGGGTGTACGGCGGCTGGGAGACTAACTTCGCCGCCATCGGCTACAGTCCGTCGAAAGGTGAGGAGTATCCCTATACGACATCGCTTGAAGACGTGTTCATCTGGACCGGTGTCACGAACAATATCGAATACAAGACGACCAAACTCGTCATGCGCCGCATCCCTGCGAAGAACAAGACGTTCTTGATGGGCGGCGCGAATGATTGGAAGTATTACACCTCGGATAACTACAGTTTATCGGTTACACTTACCAACGACTATTGGTTGGCGGTGTTTGAAACGACATACAAGCAAGCGCTTCTTCTTCAAGGTTACGTTGAAGACGCGTCGGATATTTCAGATACCGACGCTGTTAGGCCTACGATAAAGTTCACAACGGCAGCTTCAACTGTCTTAACTTGCTATTCTCAGATGAGAGGATTACCGTCATCGTGGACTGGATGGCCTGAAGATGTGTATGCAGTAGGTTCATCATGTGCAATTCAACGTATGCGCAACAGTTTTCCGGGGCTAAAGTTTGATTTGCCTACTGAAGCGCAATGGGAATATGCATGTAGAGCAGGAACAGATACAATGTACTATTCTGGTGTCAATCCAACGAAGTCGATAGATGCGTATGAAAGTGAACTGGCAGTGTTGGCTTGGTTCAACGGTACGGCAAATAGCAGAAAGGAAGTAGGGTTGCTAAGGCCAAATGCGTTTGGAATGTATGATATGTTAGGAAATGTGGGTGAATTGACGCGAGACCTTCATAATCCTGATACAATGTTTGGGAATACGGGACCGGCATTTCCCACGGAAAATACGGAACCAATGGGATGGGTTGATTTGACTGGAGTTCTTGCTAAAGATGATAAATGCATTCAACTGTTCCGAGGGGAGAATTATGGTCGTGATTATGATCGCACAAAATGTTCTGCCAGACGAACTGATTCGGGATATGTTTTGACTAGTGCAGGCTGGGCAAGTCATTTCGGCGCTCGTCTCTGGTTGCCTGTTGAATAAGAGGAAAGGAATCTGTTGAAATGAGAAGGCGTGAATTTTTTGGAATGGGTGCGCTGGCGGGTGCAGGACTTCTCGCAGGTGGCGCAAGGGCGGCGGCAAAGAGCGGCGGGGTCTCCGCGTCCGGGCAGGTGAAGTTCTGCGTATTTGCTGATATCCACTACAAACCGGGCCCTTGGGGCTTTCCGAACTCCACAAAGGAATGGCTCGGGCAGATCCTTGACCGCGCGAAGCGCGAGAGGTGCGATTTCGTCATCCACTGCGGTGACATGTGCCACAATCCGCCAGAAGTGAAGGACTACATCGACTACTACAACG
>JAGBFY010000286.1 GCA_017936245.1 Kiritimatiellia bacterium | reverse complement strand
CACGCCGGGCTTGAGCCAAACCTTGGACCCGTTTCGAGTCGATGCGGACAGTCCATTAAGATGCGTCAGCAGATTGGTAAGCGACACGACGTCACCTATGCCGTCAGGGGCGGCCACCGTATAACTTTTCGGATGCGACACCGATCCCGATGCCACCGTCAATGAATGGCAAGGTTTTCCCGGAACGGCAAGGTCGCAGAGTTTTATCACACCGTCTTCGATACAGGGGACAAAATCATGCTTCAGCACTTCCGCACCATCTTCGATCTCATATATCTTCAAATAATAGAACCTTCCGTGGAATGAGTTTCCCCAATTGGTCTCCTCTCCATTTTTGTACACATATGATTGAAACAGAGCCAGCCTGTAGCCGGGCGCAAACGATTGAAGCCCCGGCCCCAATTCAGTTACAGTCCCCTCTACGGTATCGGTCACATATGCAACTCCGTCCCGAACGAGAAGCTCGTAATCTCTATTGGCGGTGAAAGACGCCGATGCAGATGTCTGCGAGGCATAGTAGTCGAAACGGAACGTCCCGTTGACGTTCGGAGCGAAACAGAAGTTGAGTGCGCCCGTTGACGCAGATGCCTCCGAACGTGAGCAAAAAAGAAATCGATTGTTGTTGGAGGCGGCGGCGCTGGCCGATGCATATTTTGCCCGGATTACAGTATTATTCCTGGGAATGTAATCAGTCAGAAGCCGAACCCCACGGTCTTGTGCAGAGCCTGAAATCGTAATGTAATCACAATATACGACTCCTCCAACCGCAATTGATATCGCAAACTGTACGGATATCAACACTATCAGCCTGAGAGCGTTCCTGAATTTACACGCACTTATCTTTGTCATCGTTTTGATCCTTTCAGACTTATTCATTTAACACCTTCGAAAAGCAGATATCCACCATTCCATCCTCCAACAGATGGAACAGAAACCAGCGCGTCGCTACCGCAACGCTCAATCGGAAGAAGGACGTCTTCGCAATCAAACGCGGCCCAAAGCGCATGCGTCGCCGTGGACGGCACTCCGCGCAGACGGAACTTCACTTTTCGAGCCTCACCGATGGACGCGTTAACAAACACAACCGAAGCGAGAGAACCATCACCACGCGTGCGCGGCTGCACAAACGACCTGGTCGGCGACTCCATAACAACTGGAGATTTGCTGTGCGACGCCCAGTCCGCGAGTAGATGCATCTGAAGAATGCGTCCCGCAGATGCAACGGTCATACCCCTGCCGAATGCTTCATGCCCGAAAACGACCCGCCGTCTGCCTTTGGCATTCTCATATATTATTGCCGCAGGTCTCGGAATGAAAGACGGATTGGAATCACACACATATTCCCCGACAATCTGCGCACCCGGCGATGGTTCAAGGAAAAATGATTTGCCGCCTACAGGCGTTTCACGTCCGGACAGGCTTCCGTTGACCGTTACGGCGGTCAGGCGCTCGCGCAATCCGCCGATGAAAGCCTCCATTTTCGTTATGCCAAGCTCTTTGCCGAATCCGGCACGGCAAAGCGCTTCCGCACCGATGGCATCGACAAGAATGTCATCGGCAAGCAAACGGCGAACGGCATCATCACCCTCTTTTACAATGCGCTGCGCGACATCTCCGGTAACGATTCGCGCGAGCGGAGAAGGCGCATCCGAACGAAGCACTTTAAGCGGCAATGAGGCGGTGTAGAATTGCGTATGCGGACTTCCATCCATTCCACGCTGCCATTTCCTGCCGACAATCCCGTAACCAGTGCGAACAGCGCCTTCATTGGCCGCAACATAGCGTTTCAGCATAGCCGCATTTCTTGCAAGAGGGGCAAGTATCTCTTCTCCATACCACTCAGGAGATTCAAAACAGAT
>JAGBFY010000285.1 GCA_017936245.1 Kiritimatiellia bacterium | reverse complement strand
GTTAAGAAGCTCCTGCGCCGTTGCGATGCGAAATCGCACAAGGTATTCATTAGGGGTGAGTCCAGTATGCTTTTTGAAGAGAGTGTAGAGTTGGGTGCGTCCATATCCCATGTGGCGTATAAGGTCATCGGCATCGATCTTTTTGCTGTAGTTTGCTTCTAACCCGACTTTCCACGTCATAGGGCGTTTCCTTTCTACACATGTGGCGTTGTCGGATTGTATAAAAAATCATCAAAATTATATTTTGTTCATAAAGGGTTCTCGTAAGTGGTATCATTGCGCCGTTTTCATTAACGGATGACAATGAACCAATGAAAAAGAAAAACTCATTCAACGGAATGTCCGGCGCGTATGCGGCGCTGTTCACGCCGTATGACGCAAAGGGGCGCGTGGATGCCGATAAGGTCGCGCGAATCATGGATTACGGCTATGCCAATGGCTTAAGGGGTTTCTATCTGACGGGGACAACCGGTGAGTGGTGGCTCTTGTCCACAGAGGAGCGAAAGGCGGTATATCAGGCAGCGGCGAAAGCGAACCGTGGTCGCGGAAAGCTTATCGCGCACGTTGGCGCCAACTGCACCGACGATTCTGTCGAGCTGGCGCGCTATGCCGCAGATGTCGGGATCGACTGGGTGTCGTCGATAACGCCTCAGCTCTACCGCAATTCATTTGACGCCGCGCTATACCACTACCGCAACATCGCTTCCGCGACAGATCTGCCGTTCATGGTCTATTCGATGGGATCGGCGCTCGTGCCTGAACGAGATATCCGTCTTTTCGACATCCCTAACGTGAAGGGCATGAAATACACGGGGCGCGACTACTACGCCGCGCAATGCCTGAAGCGCAAACTCGATGAATCGAAAGAGACCATCTGGTTTGCCGGCTGCGACGAACAGCTTCTGTGCGGTCTTGTGCTTGGCAATGTGTTTTCGGGCGGCATCGGAACAACCTACAACATCATCCCGAAGCATTTTGCGAAGATATGCGAACTTGCCGAAAAGGGGCGTTTCCGCGAGGCGGCGAAATGGCAGGACGAGGCGAACCGCGTAGTTGAGCTGATGATCGAATCCGACAACTGGAGCTACCGCAAGGCGATGATGAAGTTCATAGGCATTGATTGCGGTCCGTTCCGGAAACCGTTCGAACCTCTCACTCCCGCGCAGTACCGCGCCTACGCCAAACGCTTCGCAGCACTCGGAATAGTGAAAGAAAAAAGTAGAAAATAGGTCTGACCTAAATTCTACTGTTTGAAAGGAGAATGAAATGAAAAGATTATGCATTGTTCTGATATTGTTGATGTCGGTTGCATTATGTGCAATGTCGCAACAGGAAACGATTTCCAGAGGCGTACACAAAATTGCCGCCTTGGATAGTGCGCTGTGGGATCGGAGCGAATGGATATGTGTTCCTGATGCGCCAGAAGCAGATGAAGAGGCAAAGAAACAGGCTCGCGCTGCATCTGGAACAAGCTGGTTCGTACGCGAGTTCCGCAATGAGGGGAAAGTAGTTTCCGCTAAATGGATGACGACTGGTCTCGGTGTGTATGAGATATATGTAAACGGGAACAAGGTGGGTAAAGAGGCGTTCAAACCTGGGTACACCCACGTGAAGAAAACACGCCGCTCGTTCACTTACGACGTAACATCGCTTTTTAAGAAAGGAAATGGGGAAAAGAATTATCTTGCGTCCGCCGTTTCATCTGGCTGGTGGCGGGATAAGATCGTGAATTATGCTGGGCGCAAAAGCGCTTTCCGTGCAGTGTTGGAAGTGGCGTATGATGATGGATCCGTGAAGGTCTATGGCACAAAAGCTCAGGAATGGAAGGCTGGTGTGTCGGGTCCGATAATGCACGCAGGCATTTTTGATGGAGAGGAATATGATGCCAGAGTCGTTTCGCCGTTGTATGGCAATCCAGCATTCAAGAACGCAGACCGAAACCACGAGTTTAACGGTGAGATACTGCCATCAGAAGGCGGAGAGGTCTATCATCGCATGGACAAGGTGCTCACTCCTGTTAAGGCGTATGTGTGGAAGGGTGCAGAAGGAGCAGATCCGGCAAAGAAGATATTTGGCCGCATCTTCAAACTGCGCGATGTCGCTTTTGACGGCAAGACTGCGGTGCGTCTCGCGAAAGGTGAAACACTTGTTGTTGACTTCGGGCAAAACTGCGCCGCCGTACCGGAATTTGAATTCAGTTCGACCGAAGGCACGAAGCTTACGTGTCTGCCTGGCGAGATGCTCAACGAATCCAACGGTGAACGCTCCCGCGGCAACGATGGCCCAGCTGGAAGCTTATACCGCGAGAATCTGCGCATTCCCGATTGCGGTATGCGTCTGTGCTATACCTTCGGCAAGGGTAACGGATTCGTTCGCTACCGTCCTGAGTTCTCCTTTTTCGGATATCAGTACGTGTCGGTGACAGCGACAGGCGATATTGTAATCCGCGACATCAAGTCCATTCCTCTGTCATCAATTACGCAGGATATGGAGCTTGGAGCCCTTGAGACTGGTATCGCCGCAATCAACAAATTGGTGTCTAACGTCTATTGGGGGCAGCTCTCAAATTATCTTTCCGTGCCTACCGACTGCCCTCAGCGTAATGAGCGTTTGGGCTGGTCTGCCGATACGCAGGTGTTCTGCGAGGCTGGTACGTTCAACGCAGATACGCGGACTCTCTTGCGCAAGTGGCTGAGGGACTTGCGTGATAACAGAAGTGAAGACGGGGGCTATACGGCCGTTGCACCATTCGCTTTGCTCGGTAATCTGCCGTTTGCTTTTGGTTGGGCGGATGCTGGTATCATTGTGCCGTACCAGATATGGAAACAGTTTGATGACACGTCTGTCATTGACGAGAACTTCGAGGCGATGGAAAAGTTCGTGCGCAAGATCGATGCTGATCGCTACGATTTTGAAGGAAAATTGAAATATATCTATGCCGATTGGCTTTCTTTTGAGACATTCGAAACGCGCGGCAACAAATATGGAGACTGGAATACGTGGCGGTATCATCCCGATGCGCAGAATTACCGCCGCTTTCTCGCTGGATGCTATTGGCTCTACGATGCTCAGCTTCTTGCCAAAATGGCGGAGGCTACTGGACGCGATGCAACCTGGCTCAAGGGAAGTGCCAATCGTGCACGTGCCTACATCCGCGGGAAGTTTCTGGAGAAGGACGGATTGCTTCTCAAACCAATGCGTGGCATTCAGACGGCATGCGTATTCGCGCTTCATTTCGGAATTGTGGAAGGTGATGCGCGCGAAGCTACGAAAGGGATTCTCCGTAAATCAATCAAGGATCATGGCGACTGTCTGCAGACGGGATTTCTCGGTACGGCGTATCTGATGGAGACGTTGACGAAAAATGGAATGGCTGACGTTGCCTATGATCTGCTTCTTCAACGCAAGGTGCCATCGTGGCTCTATCCTGTAGAGCATGGTGCAACAACCATCTGGGAGAGGTGGAACAGCTATACAACAGAAGAGGGGTTCGGCCCCATTATGATGAACAGCTTCAATCATTATGCCTATGGAGCGGTTCTTGCGTGGATGTATAAGGAGATGGCTGGAATCGCTGCCGATCCAAATGCTCCTGGGTTCAAAAACATAATCATGGCTCCTAAGCCGGATCGCCGCATGGGATACGTTAAGGCGCAGTACAAGTCCGCCGCAGGACTTATCAAAAGCGCGTGGCGCTATGAAGGTGCGGAGTGGATATGGGATTTCACGATCCCCGAAGGTGCGACCGCCGATGTCACACTTCCTGGAGAGACTGTTTCAAAACACTATAAATCCGGTACGTATCGGTTAATGAAAGGAGCAGAGTGATGAATGCAATGAAGAAGACTTTGACCAGTGTGCGGTCTTGGGGGCTATCTGTTATTCTCGGTGTGTGTTCTTTTTGTTCGACAGGGGCAACGCTACCGGATCCGGTTGTATGGTTTGACATGGAGTCAGCCTCCAACGGCAAGGTTGTTGACAGATCGGGGAACGGCCATGACCTGACACTTGAATCCGGCGCAGTGCTGACAAATGGTTGCGGCGGCGCATCAGGGAACGCGCTTTTCTTTAAAGGCTCCAAGACGTCCAGCGCATCATTTGCCTGCCCTGCGCTCGGTAGCCGCACGGTTTCATTCTGGTTTCGTCGTGGCGCCGGTAGTGGAGAATTGACGTATGATGCCGGAAATACGTATCCTTATTTGATAAGCGATCTTTCTTCCTTGAGGATCAACTTTAGCAATAAGGACGGAGAGGGCTTTAAATCGTATATTTTCGCACAGAATGGTCAACAGTCGGTAAAATATTTTGCCCAATCAAGCATCCCTGCCTTTTGGCGTGAGACGTGGATGCATTTTGCGATGACATTGGACGTAACGTCCGAAGAGGTTGTGAAGGAAGGAGTCAAGGTGTCGCATGTTGCCTATAAGGCTTATGTCAACGGCATGTGTGTCGCGTCACCGTCGACCGATTTCATTGTGACCAACCTTGCCGTTTCGGGAACGGCGTGGCTCGGCAATTTCTCCAGGAACTATAACCGTCCGATATATGGCGCAATCGATGACTTTCGGATTTGGAATACGGCG
>JAGBFY010000284.1 GCA_017936245.1 Kiritimatiellia bacterium | reverse complement strand
ATGTCATCTGTGCGAGAAGAACTCTGGCGGCAAAGAGGCTGGGCATTTCACATTTGACGGGTTCCTTGCGAAAGTGAACTACGAGAACTATCCCACGGACGGTGCGCTTGTCGGGAAGTGTCCCGCGAAGTGCATTGTCGAGGATGCACACTTCGAGTCCGGCCATTGATCAATGATGGATGAAACGAGAGGCAGAAAAATGAAAACGGTAAAGTCATCCTTCAAGTTCCATGGCGGTGTCCATCCCGAGTACCACAAGGATCTCGCACGGGACAAGGCCATTGAGGCGATTCCGCTTCCAGGAACGCTTGTTATCTCCATGAGCCAGCACCTTGGCGCTCCCGCCAAGTGTCTTGTCAAGCCTGGCGACAAGGTGGTCAAGGGACAGCTCATCGGCGAAAAGGGCGGATTCATCTCCGCCAACGTCCACGCGAGCGCCTGCGGAACGGTGAAATCTGTCGAACTCAAGCAGGGAGCGGCAGGCGGCTACGCGAATGCCGTCGTGCTTGAGACCGAGGCTAGCGACGAGACGGCGTACATGCCGCCGCTGGACTGGAAGACCGCTACGAAGGAGGAGCTTCTCAAGCGTGTTGAGGATGCTGGTATATGCGGTATGGGTGGTGCTGGATTCCCATCGTCCGTGAAGCTCAATCCGCCGCCAGACAAGCATTGCGAATATCTTATCCTGAACGGTGCGGAATGCGAGCCGTATCTCACGGCGGACTTCCGCATGATGCTGGAGCGTGCGGACCGCGTCCGTACCGGCGTTGAGATCATGCGCAAGGTTCTGAACGGACCGGCTGTGCGCATCGCAGTCGAGGCGAACAAGCCCGAGGCCATTGCCGCGCTGGAGAAGGCGTTCGCCGATATCGAAGGAAATGTTGAGATCGTGGTTCTTCCCGTACTCTATCCGCAAGGCAGCGAGAAGCACCAGATATATGCAACGGTAAAGCGCATTGTTCCCGAAGGTGGTCTTCCTATTGAAGTCGGATGCGTAGTTGAGAACATCGGAACAGTCGCGGCGATTGCGGACGCGGTTACCCTCGGCAAACCGCTCATTGAGCGCGTGACAACCGTCACGGGTGACGGTGTGAATGATCCCAAGAATGTTCTCGCACCATGCGGAACGCGCTATGAGGACATGGTGGCGTTCGCCGGCGGGGCGAAGGAGGATGTCCGCAAGGTGCTTTCGGGTGGTCCGATGATGGGCTTCAACGTGGCGGACATGTCGATATCCACCACTAAGACGACATCCGGTCTTACGCTTCTAACCGAGAAGCGTGTGTTCCAGTATTCGTCGCATCCGTGCATCAACTGCGGAACGTGTCTGAGGGCGTGTCCAATGAGCCTCAATCCGGCGGCGATCTCGTGCGCCGTCGAAGCGGACGACATCGCATTCGCCGAGAAGTACGGTGTGATGAACTGCATCGAGTGCGGAGCCTGCTCGTTCAGCTGTCCCGCATATCGTGATGTTACGCAGAACTGCCGCCGTGCAAAGGCCGCCATCCGTACGAGAATAGCAAGAGAGAAGGCGGCTGCGGCCGCAGCAGCAGAGAAGAGGAGTTGAGCAGATGAAGTTGATACTTTCCAGTTCACCGCACGCCCACGCCAAGAACAGCGTGAGTTCCATGATGCGCGATGTGATAATCGCGCTTCTTCCGGCGGCGGGATGTTCCGTATGGTTCTTCGGCATGCGCGCCGTGTGGCTTATCGCCGTGTGCGTTGCCGCCTCGGTCGTGACCGAAGCCGTGTGCCGCATTGCGATGAAGCGCGAGAACTCCATCGGCGATTTCTCCGCCGTGCTTACCGGACTTCTTCTCGCACTCAACCTGCCGCCGGACCTTCCGCTGTGGATGGCGGTGACGGGCAGCGTGTTCGCGATTGCGGTCGCCAAGCAGGTGTTCGGTGGTCTTGGCTACAATCCGTTCAACCCGGCTCTTTCCGCACGGGCGTTCATGCTCATATCGTTCACCGGTGCGATGACCACATGGAGCAACCCGGCGGGATACGAGTCCGTGACCGGCGCGACATCCGTTGATGCGGTCACGTGCGCCACGCCTCTTATGTTCATCAAGAAGGGCGATGTGTCGCAGCTTACGTCCCTCAAGAGCTTCCTGCTCGGCAATATCGGAGGCTGCATTGGCGAAACATGCGCGGTCGCGCTTCTCATCGGCGCGGCGTATCTCATCATCCGCAAGGTCATCACCTGGCACATTCCGGTGTCGTTCCTTGCCACCATGTTCGTGTTCGCTCTGTTCAAGGGCGGTGTGCCGCCTGTCCTGCACGTGCTTTCCGGCGGCGCGATCCTCGGCGCGTGTTTCATGGCTACGGACTACGTGACCTCGCCCATCACGGCAAAGGGGAAGATCGTGTTCGGTATCGGCTGCGGGCTTCTCACAATGTGCATCCGCTCCGGCGGCGGATACCCTGAAGGCGTGTCGTTCGCGATTCTCATCATGAACGCGGTCACGCCTCTCATAAACCGCTACACGCAGCCAAAGCCGTTCGGAAGAAAATAAATTGGAAACGGTTGAGATACTGGGAGTGCGGGCGAAGGTCGCCCGCACGTTTTTTGAGCGGGCGAAAGGGCTGATAGGCTCCAGACGTTTGCCGCCGGGCGAAGGGTTGCTGATACTCAGGTGCAACTCGATCCATACATTCTTCATGTCCTTTCCGATAGATGCCACATTCCTCGACCGGAACGGCAATGTGGTCAAGGTAGTGCGCAACATACGTCCATGGCGGCTATTCATCTGGGGCGGCTTCCGCGCTGTAAAGGTGCTCGAAACCGCCTCTTCAATGTAGAGTGGACTTTACCGAGTGTCCGGCAGATGTGGTATAATCGTTGGCATGAAAAAAATATTGATCCTGTTCGCCGCAATGTATGCGGCAATGTGCACGGCAGCTCCTTTTGAGCATTGCATATATGATTCCGTCTCTTTGGACGGCAGCTGGGAAATGGCATACCAGCCATACGCGTGGGAGACGCTCGATCAGCCTTCCTTCAAAGGGTTTACGATTGACAATGCCGTGCCCGGATACTGGGAGGATATGGTTCCGGCATTCCGGGTTGCGGGAATCAAGGACAACTTCCGCATCAACCCCGTCTATGAGGTGCAGAAGTTTCCCATTTCCGGATATGCTTCCGACACGTCGCTGCCGAACATATACGGATGTTTCTTCTATCGCCGCACGGTCGAGCTGGATAGGGATGGCGCTGCGATTCTCGCATTCGAGGGCGTGCGCAATCAAGTGCATGTGTGGATCAACGGAAGGTTTGTCGCATTCCGCGCCGGCTTCTCAACACCTTTCGAGCTTACCGTTCCTGCCGGCATCCTGAAGAAGGGCGCGAACGAAATCGTGATGGCGGTTTCGAACAATCCGAATCTCGGATACTGTGGCGCTTACGTGACCGGCCTCACCACCCGTTCGACATTCGGTGCGACAGGTGGCGTGAACGGAAAGCTTGCGCTCCGTTTCCCGAAAAACCGCCTTTCTGATGTATACGTAACGACCGCCGCCGATTTGAAGACGTTTACGGTCCACGTGGACGGAGTGAATGATTTTTCGTATGAGATTTTAGATGGCGCGGAAGTCAAGGAGAAGGGTTCAGCCAAAGGCGACTTCGCGCTCAAGACGGCAGGCTATGAGTTTTGGTCTCCGGAGAGCCCGAAGCGCTATGAACTGAAGATCACGACTCCAGAAGGTTCGTACAGACAGAAGTTCGGCATTCGCCGTCTTGTCGCTGATGGTGAAAAGCTCAAGCTGAACGGCAAGCCCATCTATCTGCGTGGGGTGACAGAGCACTGCTATTTCGCGAAGACCCTCCACCTGCCTCGTGACCTCGAATACTACCGCATGATAACGGCGAAGCGCAAGGAGCTGGGCTTCAACTTTGTCCGCTTCCACACTTTCGTGCCGCCGGTAGAGTATCTTGAAGCGACCGATGAACTCGGCATGGCCGTGCACATCGAATCGCCGAACTTCGTGTCCGAGCCGGAATTCGCGGCGATCATCTCATTCGCCCGCCGCCATCCTTCCGTCGTAATCTACTGCACCGGAAACGAGACGCGCATCGATAAGCTCGCCGAGGCCTACCTGCGCGATGTCGCGGACATGGTGCATGAGCGCACGGACTCCCTCTTCTCTCCGATGAGCGCGATGCGCGGAATCGAATATGCGCTTGTGAAGGGCAAGGACGTAATTGTGCAGAAACCGTTCGCGCACAATCCGGAACGCGTTTCACGTCTCTCCGAATACTGCGATCTCTATACGTCTTATCAGTTGGGTGTGACAAGCTATGATTCCTTGAACAGCGGCACATCCGCCGATCTCGATGCATGGGGCGACGTGTACTGCGGCAAGCCGCGTACATCACACGAGATATGCATCGACAGCAGTTATGTCGATTTCGGTCTCGAGAAGCTGTATCCGAAGGACTCCCCGATCCTGAAGACGGGACTTTTCTCCGAACCCCGCAGAATGCTCAAGGAGAAGGGGCTCCTTGACCGTGCCAACACGTATTTCGTCAATTCGTGCGAATGGATGTGGCGCATCCGCAAGCACTGTTTCGAAAAGCTGCGGGCTGCAGACCGCGTGGTCGGTTACGACTTCCTCGGTGACATCAATACCCACTGGCACACGTTCGGCTACTCCGTGGGAATGATGGACGAGTTCTACCGTCTCAAGCCGGGTGAGACGGTAGAGAACGCTCTCCGTTACAATTCCGCCGCTGTGGTTCTTTCCGATCTCGGAAGCGACTTCAACGTGACGGCGGGTGATGTGAAGACGGTGAGATTCTCCATCTCGAACTACGATGATGCTGCACCTGCGGCAAAACTTGAAGTCGCTTTGACCGATGCGCTGGGCAATGCCGTGTTTGCCGACACCCTGAATGTCGGCGATGTCGCGAACGGCAGGCTTACGCCGCTCGGCAAGGTTGAGATACCGGTTCCGCAGTCTGTTGCAGTTAAGAAATATATGCTGAAGGTTGCATTCACGGGCGGCAAGGTCAAAGCCTCCAACGAATGGGAGATGTATGCGTTCCCGAAGGTCGAGACCGCTGCTGTGGCTTCAAGCATCAAAGTTGTCGACGGCATATCAGAGAAGGATCTTGTCGCCGCGCTTGAAAAGGGCGAGAAGGTGCTTCTGTTCGGCGCAGGACCGTTCAAGTCCCTGCCGACCACCTTCCGCATCGGTCTTGCGGGACGCTGCTCCGGAAACTACGCCACCGTCATCAAGTCAGGACATCCCGTGTTTGAAGGATTGCCGCATGACGGATACTGCGGTTGGCAGTTCCGCCGCCTGATGGAAGGCGGTGCGGCTGTTCAGCTGGAGGCGGGCGTGCCTTTCGATCCTGTTGTCGATATCGCTTCCGCGATCAAGCATCCCATCCGTCAGGCGATGGTGTTTGAGTATCAGGTTGGAAAGGGAAAACTGCTGGTGTGCTCGTTCAAGTTCGGCAAGGACGATCCGGCGGCGGCATGGCTCAAGGACAGGATTGTCGCCTATGCATCTGGGGAGAGGTTCAATCCGAGGCAGAGCATCACGGTCGAACAGCTCCGCGCCGTCATAAATGCTCCTCTCGTTTCCGGTGCCGTGCGCAACGCCAACCGCGCCCGCAACCCCAACGATACGTCGGGTCTTGTCCGTGCAGGAGCGTTTGCTCAGCCGTGACAGCTGCTGGTGTTCCGTCCTCGCCAACTTCGCTCCGGTGCTGAGGTAAGATCGGCATGGCTGCTGTTTTGCGGCGGCATCTTTGCCGACGGTTCTGTTTCCTTTACAGTGGAACAGGAATTGCCATGAGTTATATTTACTAAAAATGGGGAGGGGGTATGATTTTATGCAAAATAACGTCAGATTTCCCATTGACGGCGACGTTGTTGTTATGATACCATAAGAGCCAATCAAAGAAAGGATTCTATCCCGCCTATGGGATAGCAATGTTCTTCGGCCACGAACTTTTTAGGTCGGTGCTCTGTTCGTGTGCGAACGTAAATTTCCTTAAGATAAGAGGCAGTTGCAAAATCAGAGAGGAGCACGTCCCTATTGTCCGTGATGTTTTGGTGTGCCCACAAATCCACAAAGATCCTCACAGATTGATTTGTGAAAATAAGTGCATATTTGTGGACTGACCGCTAGCGACTAACGACTCACTCT
>JAGBFY010000283.1 GCA_017936245.1 Kiritimatiellia bacterium | reverse complement strand
ATCCTGAAAGGACGAGAGGAGTATCCGATGCGGAGTTTGATGTTGCCGAACTTCGTGATTTGCGTCCGATAGCTATGCTTTTCCAATCGGGATATTTGACGATTCGTGATTATAGTCCTCTTACAGGGCTTTATACGCTTGGCGTTCCTGATGAAGAGGTTCGCAGGGATTTGTCGGTTCTGTTGACGGGAGTGTCGGCAAATAAGTCTACTCAGT
The DNA here is from genome assembly GCA_017936245.1 of Kiritimatiellia bacterium. GTDB lineage: Bacteria > Verrucomicrobiota > Kiritimatiellia > RFP12 > UBA1067 > UBA1731. Next base: position 5,065 of record JAGBFY010000283.1, on the reverse strand, counting down.
GGGCATCGTCGCTTGGCGGGATGTTGCTTTCCGAGAATTGGGATTATTTTTTCGATGGGTTAACGTCGCTTTATGCCGCGATGGCGTATGGTCCTAAGGAGAAGCGCGTTCATGAAAATTCATACGGGCGTTGTCTTTCGTTCTTGCTAGCAAGCTGTGGCTTCGATTTCACGATGGAGGCTGTGCAGACCAATGGACGGGCGGACATAATAGCGAAGCATCCGGCGATGGTCTGCATTTTTGAGCTCAAGGTCGACGAGCCAGTTGACAAGGCGTTCAGGCAGATTCATGAGAAGGGGTATACTGAGCCTTATCGTGCCGAAACGCGCCCTGTGTGGCTCATAGGTCTTTCCTTCGATTCCAAGACCCGCAAACTGGTGGATTTTGGAGTGGAGAAGTTCGTAGCGGTTGAGTTGTAACCTAAGCGATAAGGTGGAGGACTAAAGGTCGCCGCCTTTTTGCTTGAGATATTCTGAACAATCGGGCAGGGGGGAGATGCTTCCTTGCCCGTTTCTTCGTATAGCTTTTAAGGATTTCAAAGATCAACTAAGTGCTTGCCTGATTTTTCAGTCGAATTTTCTTGAAAAAAAAAATCATTTTGGTATCTTTCTCAATTGGCGGGACTGGATGGATTGTCTGTTTGGTCTTTCGCTGGCGAGAAAGGATTACACAATGGCAAGTCGAACAATGTTCTTTTCGGCAATTATGTCGGTTGCCTCTGCGTTTGCTGCAGAAGTGCGCACCACGACGGTTGAATCTGGTTGTGTGTTAAGTCTGCCGCGAGCCTATTCGTGGTACAGGTTCGCCGTGAGAAGATTGGATGAAGGTGTCGAGTGGGAGGGTGATGGCAGTACTGCGAATGGCAGCACGAAGTGGATGCGCGTTTCCGAGCTTGCCCTTTACGATGCATCAGGCAATCGGTTGAATGCCGGGCTTGAGGAAATGCCAAATCCGTCTAGCACCGCAGAGTCCATAGCATCTGCCGTAAAGGGCATGCCGTACGGCTCGTGCCTAATGCATGGACGCATCGGGAGCATGAAGACAGGTGGCACGAATGGACTTGGCGCGATCTTCGATGGCGATGAAAAAACAGAAATCGGATCAAGCCACGAAGGTGTCTGGGCCAATCCCAATGAACCTGAATCGCATCAATGGTCGTGGGGTTACATCTGCATGCGTGTTGCCGAAGGCACTGCGCCTGTTGCGTCGTACAATCTAGCTCGGGTGCCAAAGATGAAGGCGATGCCGATATCATGGAGGCTTGAGGGTAGTCTGGACGGGGAAAATTGGCATGTTCTTGACGATGTTAATGTTGCGGAATTCGAATCTATGCGTCCGGCAGATGAGGAATTCTGGTATAACGGTGGACTCAGCATCCTCTCCAAACCAGATGTTGAAAATGTACATGTGAAGCGCGGTGGCACTCTGAATGTTGTTGCGGACATGAAACTTGGGCGCACGGCTTCGCATGGCGGTTCGGTCAACATTACTCCGGACGCCACCGCGACGCTTGATGTGCAGTCGGGTAATACGGAACGTTTTGTCGGCGGCGGACTTTCGGGTTCCGGCGTGTTTGAGAAGACTGGCGGCGGTACACTGCGCGTAAGTGGTGTCAATAGTGCGTTTTTCGGACGTATCCGCGTTTCCGGCGGCACACTGGCGTTCGCTCCTTTGCATGTGCCTGCCAGATACGAATATTATAGGTTGTCGTTTAAGGAGAAGGGAAACTATCTGAGAGTTTCCGAAATAGCGCTGTATGATGCGTTGGAACAGCGAGTAAATCTCAATCTTGCTTCGGTGGAAGGAGACGATGCGCTCGTCGGGCTCGGTCCCGGTACTGTGATGTGCCTGAATAAAGGTCAACACACTCTTTACAGTAAGCATACAGATCTATTTGACGGCCTCTTAACTAGCGACTGGAACGGTTGGGTGCAGAGCAGTAGCGCTTTTTGGGCGCAGCTGAAGTTCTATATGAAACTGCCGGCTGCAACGGATCTGCCGTTGCTCTCCTATAATATCGCATCGTCGGCGGTTGAGCAGGAACGCAATCCAAAATCCTGGACGCTGTACGGAGGCAATGTTGCCACAAACGAGGAGTCCATCGGCTGGGTGGTGCTTGACGACCGCAATTCTTCTGCGGTTTCCCAGATCATGCCGTCAACCGCTTCATCCTGGTGCAACGGAGGCGAACCGCTCTCTCTTGTGTCGGAGAATGATAATCCGCCTCTTGGAGATGTCAACGCCAAGTATTTCCGCTTTTCCGTAACGTCCTTTGGAACGGATGGCGATGGAGGAACTCGCGAGATTGCAGAGCTAGCCCTATACGATATTACCGGAAATCGCGTAAACTGCAATCTGGCTAATATGGGCAGAAAGTATGCCGAACCACTTCTTCCTGCAGGATCCTTTACCCGTTCCTCGGAATGGAACGGGTCGTATAACACCGGTTGCGGTGATGAGAGGATGTTTGATGAAACGTTAACGACGAAGATGTCCGGATGGAGTTTCTTTGATAGTGCCAAAAACGATCCTTCAAACCCCAAGCAGTTGATTTCATATACGATGCGCTTGTTGGACAGTGCGCCGCCGGTCGCCGCCTACAACATTGCTATCACCGGACGTGGCAATGAGAATCTTGTTCCATACTCCTGGCAGGTCGAGGCCAGTCGCGATGGAGTGACATGGTTCCTTGTCGATGAGCGCAAAGCCGATGCCGCCGCGTTGCTTCTGCCCTCTGCCCGTGCTTACTGCAACAATTCAAGACCAATCGGTTTTACTCAGGGGATTGACCGACATCTCGTTCCGTCGGAAGCGGTTGTTGAAGTCGTTGGAGGCGGCAGACTTGAACTGCCGGTGTCCAGCTCAGCGACGATACGCGGGCTGGCAGTCGATCTTACGGCGCAGTCCGTAGGTGGAACGATAGCCAACTTCCGTCCTTCAGTGAATGGAGCGATCCATCTTACTGTCAATGCTCGTAAACTTGAGGCGGGAGATACGGTTCTGCCGGTAGAGTTTGAGAATGTCTTTGATGGCGAAAACATCAAGAACTGGGCGGTATATGTGAACGGAGTTCTGTGCGATTCCAGATATTACCGCGTGTTCTTTGGCGATGATGGCGCTTTGCATGTCGTCCGTACTCCTAGAGGTCTCAGGTTTATTGTCAATTGATTCAAAGAGGTGAGTGAAATGAAATTATGTTCCCTACTGATGGTTGTATGCACGTCTGCCAGTATTTCTACATTTGCGGGCGATGTTCTTGGTGGGTATGCAGGATTTCTTGAAATCCCCGATGCGGATCTTCTTTTCCAGCCATGTTTGAAGCCGAATCACTGGACGACTCGCTATGCGATGGAGGATTCGTTCACTGCCGCTGCAACGAACGGTCACAGCTATTATTTCCGTTCGTCCGGTGCGCCGGGCGATGTTCCGTGCATGAAAGGAACGGCTAGCTTCTCTCAGTTGGATGATGGTGGAGTCAAGGCTGTATGGGAGGCTGTCTCTACGTCATCGCGACCGGACGATAGGTTCGAGGTGTGCGTGGATCTTCGCCTGCCTCGATATGAAGGAGCGATCTTTTCCTGTGGTGGGGAGTCTGCTCGGATTTCGGATGATGCGCCATTCAAGAAGCCGCAAACTTGGAATACAAGAAATTGCAGGCTGACCGATGCTAGGGGAGTTGAGGTTGTAAGCCTTGAGTTTCCGGAGCCGGTGGATGTTGTTCTGGTAAAGGAGCGAGACTGGGGGCTGGTTAGGTACCGTCTGAGCCTGTGCCTGAAACCGGATGGCGTGAAGCATTCGTTGTGTATGAACGTTCGCGCGGCGAAGAGGCTCTTCTTCCGCGAAGAAGGTCCGGTTCGTCTTGAGGCCGGCAAGGATTGGATTCCATTCAAGGCCGCTCTCGACATGAAGGCGGGCAGCGCACTTGATTTCTCGGCAATGCGCGGCACAGATGCGCCAGCTGGGCGGCATGGATATCTCGTATCACGGAACGGACATTTTGAATTCGAGAAACGTCCTGGTGTGCCTGTTAGGTTCTATGGTGTGAACATCTGCTGCGATGCGAATGTGCCTTCGATCGAAAAGGGGCGTCAATTCGCCTCCATGATTCGCAAGATGGGCTACAACGCATTGCGCATCCATCACCATGAAAAGAGCATTGTGCGATACAGAAACGGCAATTCTACGGTTGAACTCGATCCCGTAGCAATGAGGCGCTTCGATGCGCTCATGGCTGCCTGTATTGAAAACGGCATCTATCTTACAACCGACCTGTTCATCACGAGAGGTCCTATAGCGTTTCGAGATATAGGACTGGATCGAGACGGAATTGCATCGTTGAATGAATACAAGTTCCTTGTGCAGGTGCATGAAGGGGCTTACTCGAATTTCATAGCGTTTGCGCGCAATTTCCTTGGGCATGTAAATGAGTATACGGGGCGCAGCTATGCGCAGGAGCCGGCCCTCTCTCTGATTTCATTGGTCAACGAAGGGAATATGGCGGGAGTGAACTGGTCTTCCCGCAAACTCGGTCTCCTTAAAGACTATTGCAAGGAAGAGATGGCCGAATGTGAACGCCGCTTTGCGAGGCGGGTGACGCGATTCCTGCGTGAGGAGATGAAATGCCGGGCGCTGCTTACGAACATGAACAATTACTTCTGGACGGACGATCCATCCGGGGAGAGGGTGCGTGCGGAGGAGTTTGATTATGCGGACGACCATTTCTATGTTGATCATCCCCGTTTCCTTGGTCAGGATTGGCGCTTGCCCTCGACTTGCCCGAACACCAATCCGCTCAAAGGGCGTTCTCTCGGCGTTCAGCGCCCGGCGAGCACGCGCATCCACGGCATGCCGTTCACCATATCGGAATACAACTTTTCCGGGCCCGGAATGTTTCGAGGGGTGGGAGGTATCCTCACGGGTGCACTTGGTGCGAAGCAGGATTGGGATGGTCTGTTCCGTTTCGCGTGGTCCCATTGGGCTCAAGGCATGACAACTCCCATGAAACTGGGAAGTTTCGATATGACTGGCGATCCTCTTGGGCTTGCAGCCGAACGTGCATCGATAT
>JAGBFY010000282.1 GCA_017936245.1 Kiritimatiellia bacterium | reverse complement strand
GATATCTGAACACGCTTCAGCGAAAGCACCACAAGATGCGCCGCGCTGCACATGTACCGGATCTGGCGCTTGCGCCCTTCCTTGAGCTTGAAAAGCAGGAGATGCACGTTGTTCTCCTGTTTGCGGAGCACCTCGACCGGAACAGGACGCGTCACGTATCCATCCGGCATCGTAACGGGACCGCGCAGGACATCCAGTTTATCGTCGCTCCATCTTCCGGCGGCACGGACGACATACGTCTTTTCATGTTCATAGCGCGGATGGGTAAGCTTCAGAGAAAGGTCTCCATCGTTCGAAAGAAGAATCAGCCCCTCTGAATCCTTGTCCAAACGTCCAACCGGGACGAGCCTTTCCGTCACCCGTCCCTTAATGAGATCGACAACCGTCGTGCCGCCAAACGCATCCGATGCGCTAGAGAGCACCCCGACCGGCTTGTACATCATGATCGTACGCGACTTTTCCGCCGAAGCGGCAAGCGGACGCCCATCGACGCGGATTGACGCCTTTGTCGGATCGAAACGAGCGCCCGGCTCCGTACAGACAATCCCATCCACAGTAACGCGCCCTTCCGAGATTATCACTGCGGAATGCCGCCTTGATGCCACGCCGCGGTGCGCAAGTATGTTCTGAAGCCTTTCCTCCATCAGAGAGCACCTCCTATGAGCGAACCGAACGAACTGATCGGTGTCGTATCCCGGTAATTGTCCACCACCTGACGGATATCTTTGACGAGAGCCGTGACCTCATCGTACAGTTTTGAGTCCGCAGAGAGTTTTCCAAGTGTACCCTCACCCTTCTGCAGACGAGACGCAACTGCGGCGAGATCGGCAGATGCCGTAGAGAGGCGTTCGACAAGTGCCGAAGCGTCTTCAGCAAGTTTGCCATCTTCAGCAAGCTTCATCAGAAGACCGTTTCCGTCCTTGATTCGGTCCGTGACAGAACGTATGTTCTCCAACGAACCTTTAAGGTCACGGTACACCGTATCGTCGGATGAAAGAAGCTTTCCGACAGTGCCTTCGCCTCGCTCGACACGGGCGGCAATCGCCTTCGCCGATGTGAAGGTGTCGTTTACGGATACGACTGCGGTCTTTGCGGTCGCGACAGTCTCCTTGATATCCTGATAGACCGAATCATCGGAGGAAAGAAGCTTACCGACGGTACCCTCTCCGCGTTCAATGCGCGAGACCACAATATTGATTTTCGCGACCGCCGCCTGAACATTGGTGACAATGTCACGGAGCTCGCCCCCGGACGTTATCTCACTTACGCTGTTCGCGATACGTCCAAGATCCCGCATCCAGTCCATTGGAGGTTCACCGCGGAACACGGTCTGCTCCAGCGGAAGCTGTTCACCCGCACCTTCTTCAAGCAGGAGATAGTTGCCGCCGAGAAGCGAAAATGAAGCTACTGATATCCGGTACTTTTCGCGGAGCACAACGTTGGCGTCAATCTGTGCGCACATTCTTACGCGAGAGCCCTCAAGATTGATGCGATCGATTGTTCCGACCTTCATGCCACGGTACATTACACTGTCGCGCTCCTTGAGTCCGCCGACATCCGGAAACTCGATAAGCACCGGCACCTTGGCGCTCCCGACAAGGATATCCACACCGGAAATGACAATCGTAAAATACGCCAACAGAGCCAATACGGCGGTCATGAACACGCCGACAATCGTCTCGGCAAAAACTTCGTTTCTTTTCCTTTTCATATCTCTCCTTTACTGGCGGATACGAGATCTCGCACCTCCGGTAGTTCAGACTTCATGAATTCCGACGGTTTTGCAATAAGCACAACACGTCCGTCCTTGAGCATCATAATCCTGTCCGCGAAAGAACATGCGCCGGCAAGGTCATGCGTAACAACAACGCTGGTCAGGCGGCGCTCGTCGTTCACCTTCCGTATGAGACGGTGAATATGCTGCGCAGTCACCGGATCCAGCCCGGATGTAGGCTCATCGTAAAGAACGGCGTCGGTCTTGCGGACAATCGCTCGTGCAAGCCCAGCGCGTTTCACCATGCCGCCCGAAATCTCGGAAGGATACTTATCCGCCGATTCCTCCAAACCAACGGCCTTCAGCGCCTCATCCACGAACGCATCGATCTCAGAGGCGGAAAGCCGTGTCGTCTCTTTGAGCGGGAGAGCCACATTTTCCCGGACAGTCAGCCACGCAAGAAGCGCACCTCCCTGAAAAAGGTAACCGATGTGCGCCCCCTCCTTGACAGTCACCGAGCCTTCATCCGGCGCAAGGAGTCCAACAACGTGCTTGAGGGTCACCGACTTGCCCGTCCCTGACGGACCGACGATCGCTAGAATCTCACCATCGGCAACATCGAAGGTGACTCCGTCCAGCGCCTTCACTCCTTCAAAGCTCTTATGTACGTTTTCAAAGCGTATCATGGCGTCAGAACTCGAAATAGAACAGCCTTGTTATCATGTAGCCGAACATAAGTATCAGCAGGAACGATATGATCACGCTGCGTTGCGTTGCCTTGCCCACGCCTACAGCACCGAGACGCGTGGCAAAACCCTGATGGCACGAAACCGTGCATATCACCACTCCGAACACCGTCGCCTTCAAGAGCCCCGTGAAAAGATCCTTGAGTTCCGCTATCGACATGGCGCTCGACATGTACTGCGCAAACGGGACGTTCAGCTGGGTGTAACCGACAAGACCGCCGCCTATTACGCCAAGGACGCATGCATAGAACGCAAGCAGCGGACTCATCACGAGAAGCGCGAACATCCGAGGCGCGACAAGATAGCGTACGGG
>JAGBFY010000281.1 GCA_017936245.1 Kiritimatiellia bacterium | reverse complement strand
GGCGTGGACTACCGTCTGCTTGCCAAAACGGGCATAGACGGGTTTGTTGTCGAATCTTCCGCCGCCGCACAGTCAATAGAGGGATGGAACTTCCAGAAGTCGTCTCCAATAGACCGCTCGACCGCAATGCTCATGCGTCTGAAGGCGTGTGTTCCGGAAATGCCCCTTGTGCTTCTTCATGCAATCAACGACGGAACGGAGCAGTGGAGCGCATTGCGCCATTCTCCCACTCGCACCGCATCTGAGATCATGGCGCTTGGAAGCGTGTTCTATGGGGAGAAAAGGGCTTTGGAAGGAGTTCTGGCGTGTCTTGCAGATGGGATTTCCGCTCAGGAATGGAAGTCTCTCGGCAAGATGTGGAAGCTTTCCTTCCTTCCGGCAAAGGGACCGGTCGGTATGCGCGTAGTGTGGAGCGACCGTGCGTTTGACGCCGAATTCGATGATTGCGTCGTTCGCCGCGACGCCTCGTCTAACACATTGCTCTATGAGCTTATCCACTATCAGGCGACATTGAACGCGATGGTTTCCGTTGAAGAGGCCATGGCGGACAAGACGATGCCGGTTGTGATACTGAACCCCGAGTTCTTTCCGGAAGAGGAGCTGGCTGCCCTGCGCGACAGGCTTGCCCATGTGGTTGAACTTGGCCGTGGCGCGAAGAGGCCGTTTGCGGCAGAGTACATCCCTGTTCCAGAAGGAACGCCTCCATTCCCTGGCATGCCCAACAACGACACCTGCTACTGGAAGCGTCCCATTCCCGAGAATCTGCCGCCCGAAATCGCGATAAAGCGTGCCGCCGGGTCTATTGCGTGGCGCGGTTCTCTGTTTACGCCGGAGACTCCGGATCTTCGTGTGTTCGGATTCCGTCTCGCGAACGGACGGCTGGCCGTGTTCGGCCGCAACGAGCGCGATACATATCTCAACGCGTCGATAGGCTTCGACCAGAACGGCGGACGAATATCCGATGTGCTTGTGCATTCTGACTTCCCGTCCCTGCCGGTGACGACAATCCTGCGTGGCCGCATAGCGCCTCATGATACGATGTTCATATCGGTGAAGGGGCATGAGATCCTTGCTCCTTCCGTGCCGGTAGATGAATCAAGTCCGATCAAGTCCTTTTGAACGGAAACCGTCAGTTTGCGCATCCGATCCAACGGCAAGGTCTGCACAAGTGATGCAGATGTTGTAAGCCTCCTTCGGACAGAAACCGCAAAATAGCCATCATGCCCGGAAAAGGTTAACTCTCAACTGCATATATCCAATCGCTCTAATTATGATATAATATCCCGCCATGCGCATTCTTTTTCGATATGTTTTCCGGGAATTCTGTGTGCCTTTGGCATACTGTCTTGCTGGTTTCATGTCGGTTTACGTGCTTTTTGAGCTTTTTGGTATATTTAACCGGATTCTTGAAGCTAAGCCTGGGTTGGGGTTGTGTGTACTGTACTTTGCCGGCTATCTTTCGCCATACTTCAAGTGGCTGGCTCCTGCATGTCTGATGTTGGCTGCCCTCTACACGATGTGGAGCTTCTGTCGCCATTCGGAGCTTATTGCGATGCGCGCAAGTGGCGTGGGGTTTCTGTCCATTGTGCGCCCCATGCTTGTGGTTGCGGCGCTGATGGCGGCGTTTGTGGGATGGGTGAACGAATCGTTTGTGCCGAAATATGCCCAGTGGTCGCGGCAGATGCGTTCGGCGAAGTTCAATCTTGAAGATCTTGCGCGTGAAGACAACATTGTTTACCACAATGTAGAGAAGTTCCGCACATGGAACATTGGCGCTTCTCTGAATGATACGGCATCGGTTGTTGAGGATGTGACGATCAGTGAAAACTGGCCGGACGGAAACCGCAAGCGTACGATCAAGACTGCAAGGGCGGAATATCTTGACGGACAGTGGTGGCTGAAAAATCCTGTGACGTTCTATTTTGACGCTAATGGGCGCGAGGTTCCGTCTCCGGTTCCGGAACTCGAAAAACTGAATCTGCGTCTCTTTCCTGAGTTCAATGAGCAGCCTCGCGACTTGCTTCTGCAAAACAGGAATCCTGAATTCTTTTCCACTGATGACCGTTTGCGTTTCATGAAGACCCACCCGAACATGACCGCGAAGTTCCGGCGGGAGATGGAATGTGAAATGTGGTCTCAGATAGCGGCTCCGCTTGCCTGTCTGGTGATTACGCTCTTTGCGATACCGGCGGGTGTCGCCACAGGCCGTCAGTCCGTCTTCAAGGGAATAGTGGCTGCGCTAATGATGTTCTTTGCGTTTTATGCGCTTACGGTGGGATGCATGGTTCTTTCCCGTATCGGCTGGATGAACGCGTTCGTTGCGGCATTCCTGCCGGATGTCATTTTTATGGCAATAGGTGTATATCTGTTTCATCGTCAAAGGTAGAAGAAAGGTTTTTGTCAGATGGTTACTCGCAGACAGGCCAGAGAGTGGGCGGTCATGATGCTTTGCGAATGCGATCTCAATCCGCCGAACAGCATTGACGGAGCGCTGGCGGCGTTTTGGGAAATGCAGATTGACGTTGAGCGCAACAGCGTTGAGGATGGCGAATACGGTGTCAGGGAGGCGTTTTTGGTCAAGGGCAAGAAGCATGCCGCCTCGCTTGTCAGCATGAAGGAGTTTGCCGAGCAGCGCATAAAAGGGGTGCTTGCCCATCAGGATGAGCTTGATGCCGCACTGAATCCGTTTCTTGACAATTGGGAAATGTACCGGCTAGGAACCGTTGACCGCAACGTATTACGCCTTGGCGCCTGGGAGCTGACATATGATTCAGAGCTTCCTGCTCCGATTGCCATCAATGAAGCGGTCGACCTCGCGAAGTTCTTCTCCGATTCGCAAAGCGGAAGGTTTGTGAACGGAGTGCTGGACAAATACTCCAAGTCTCTTCAGTCCAGGAAGTCTGGCGAAGGGCAGTGATCCTTTCCAAGTCTCGTATGCGTGCGGCTGAGTCCGAAATCGTTTTCATGAAGCGTGCGCTTGCGCTTGCGGCGCGGAGTCGGGGGCATACGCGTCCGAACCCGCCGGTTGGTGCGGTCGTGGTCAGAGGCGGTGCAATCGTCGGAGAAGGGCGGCATGTGCGCTGCGGCGCGGATCATGCCGAGGCTGCCGCCCTTAAATCTTCGAAACGTCATGGCGGCGCAAAGGGGACAACGGCATATGTTACGTTGGAGCCATGTTCCAAGGCCGGGCGTGTGGGCGCCTGTTGCGACGCTTTGATCGCCGCCGGTGTGTCCAAAGTCGTATG
>JAGBFY010000280.1 GCA_017936245.1 Kiritimatiellia bacterium | reverse complement strand
GCCGTTCTTGCAAAAGAAAAAACTCAGTCGAACTAAGAAGGAGCTCCCCGTAAATGTGCAACAAGACTATTGATATCAGCGTATGTGCGAAAGATTATAAAGCCAAGCTGGATTCCGTCAAGAAAAGAATTATCATCTGCGCAGGAACAGGATGCGTTGCAAACGGTTCTCTCGCCGTCAAGGACGCAATTCTCGAAGAACTTGAAAGACATGGACTCAACGTCAATCTCGATCTCGAAAAAGAAGAGGTCAGGAAAGATTCTCACTATGTGTCCAAGAGCGGCTGTCAGGGATTCTGCCAGATGGGGCCGCTGCTCCGCATCGAGCCGGACGGCATTCTCTACACCAAAGTCAAGGCTTCCGACGCTGCCGAGATCGTCAACGAGACCATCATCGGCGGAAATGTGATTGAGCGTCTTCTCTATCAGAGCCCGATCGACGGCAAGCATTACCGCGGCGACCATGACATCCCGTTCTACAAGAGACAGCACCGCATTGTTCTCGCGAACTGCACGATTGAACCCGCCAGCATCAGCGAATACATTGCAAAACAGGGATATGCGGCGGCAAAGAAAGCATTTACGGAAATGACTCCGGAAGATGTCTGCAAGGTCATGGAGGATTCCGGGCTCCGGGGACGCGGAGGCGGCGGATTCCCCACAGGCAGGAAGTGGAGACTGACTCTCGCATCCAAGAACGCGGTCAAGTATGTGATCTGCAACGGTGACGAAGGCGACCCCGGCGCATTTATGGACCGTTCCGTCATGGAGGGCAATCCCCATACCGTGATTGAAGGCATGATGATTGCCGCGCGTGCAATCGAAGCGACCGAGGGATATGTTTACGTCCGCGCGGAATATCCGCTCGCCGTCGAACGCATGCTTGCTGCTGTGAAGGATGCGGAGCGTGTCGGCATTCTCGGCGACAATATTTTCGGTTCCGGCAAGAGTTTCCGGATTCATATCATGGAAGGCGCGGGCGCATTCGTCTGCGGTGAGGAAACGGCTTTGATCGCTTCCATCGAAGGCAAGCGCGGCATGCCGATGCCGAAACCGCCGTTCCCTGCACAGAGCGGACTCTGGGGCAAACCGACCGTCATCAACAACGTTGAGACGCTTGCGACGGTGGCTTACATCATCCGCGAAGGCGCGGCGAAGTTCCGTGAACTCGGAACCAAAACCTCTCCCGGAACCAAGACATTCGCTCTTACGGGGCATGTCGCGAACACCGGGTTGATTGAAGTGCCGTTCGGAACCACGCTCGGCGAAATCGTCAACGAGATCGGCGGCGGCGTCACGGACGATCACGGCAAAATCTCTCCGGACAACTTCAAGTCCGTCCAGATCGGCGGTCCTTCCGGCGGATGCCTCACAAAGGAGATGATTGACCTGCCGCTTGATTTTGACTCTCTGAAGAGTGTCGGCGCGATGGTCGGTTCCGGCGGCCTGGTCGTGATGAACCAGCAGACCTGTATGCCGGCTGTGGCGAAGTTCTTCATGCGTTTCACGCAGAACGAATCCTGCGGAAAATGCGTTCCCTGCCGTGAAGGAACCAAGCAGATGCTTGCGCTCCTCGACGATATCACGAAGGGCAACGCGGACGAGAATACGCTTGCTCTCCTCGAAGAAACGGCGAAAGCGGTCAGATGGGTTCGCTCTGCGGACTCGGCAAGACGGCTCCCAATCCGATTCTCTCGACGCTGCGCCACTTCCGCGACGAATATGAAACACATGTGAAGAATAAGCGCTGTCCCGCAGGCCAGTGCAAGGCTCTGGCGGTTCCCGAGATTCTCGCGGACAAGTGCCGCGGGTGCACGGTCTGTGCGAAGAAGTGCCCGGTCGGCGCGATCAG
>JAGBFY010000279.1 GCA_017936245.1 Kiritimatiellia bacterium | reverse complement strand
CCCCGCAGCTTGCGCTTTGCCTTTTGAAGGGTCTGTCCCTTCAAGAACCAACAGAAATCATCCAATTAATCAAATATCCACCGCTCTTTTTTAACTTATTCGACCTTTTTTGAAGGGTGTGTCCCTTCCCCCCCTAATTCCCCATCATTTCATCCACTCCGCAAGGGCCTATCCCCGCATTTCCATTCCTCACTTACGGCACAAATTAAAGTTTTTCAAAATACGGCAATCGATCTATCGGCGCGGAAATGGTTATTGACGCAGAACCTTCATATATCTGGCCGTCATCGGCTTTCCACCTTCCTGGCGGCAGAATGACTTTGCGTGATGTCGCACCCTTCTCCACAACCGGCGCAACAAGCAGATTGTCACCCATCATGAACTGATCCTTGATATCGGCATAGCCCATGCCGGGGAAGCAGTATTCCATGTTGCGCATCATCGGTTCGCCGGTCTTGGCAGACGCCTTCGCCAGCTCGACAAAAAGCGGCGCAAATTTTTGGCGCAGTTCCACCGTCTGCTTGAAGATACGCTGATGCTCTTTGGAAAGAACGCGCCACGGCGAAGCGGAAATCTGCATCATCGGACAGAGCGCATGAATCTGCGCCGAGCGGATGAAAAGCTCCGGATCGAACGGAGCTCCCGGCAGAAACGCCGTCCACGATCCGCCGCCGATCATATCGGGACAGATAAACGGGCATCCGACAAAGCCTGCCGCGAGCATATCAGGAACCAGCCTTGAAACCGCATCCCATGTATGAGCCTTATCATGAAGCCGCATTATGACCGGCTTTCCCGCAAACCCAAAGCCGTTGCGATATTCACTGCCCTTATATTTTACGGCGAAATCTCCATAAAGCGCACTCTGCGCCGCCGGTGAAACAGTTTCGTCGCAGGCAATAACTTTCCCGCGTACTCCGCTGTAGAACTCTACGCCGCCGCCATCGAATTTGAATCCGTCAGCGCCGTAATCCTTTACCAAGCAATCAAGCTGCTCGTTGAACCAGGCGACTGCATTGGGATGGGTAAAATCAAGAAGCGCACTGTAGCCGTTCCACCACGGCACAGCGGCGGCGGGAGACACACGATGAACGCCTATCTCCTTAGACGACAGAAGAAAACCGCCTTTAACCGGATATCCCTTAACATCATCAGGATTATGACCAAATGCAATGCGGCGAAAAGCCGGAGAATCCATCGACACGAATGGACACATCCACAACAGCACCTTATATCCCATCGCATGCAGCTTGTCCATCATTCCCTTGGGATCGGAGAAGCGCCGAGGATCAAAGCACCATTCGCCGTAATCCAGCTGCCAGGTATCGTCAATCATGAATATGCCCGGCGGCAAGCCGTTGTCGAGCATCGACTTTGCGTATGCAAGAATGTCCTTTTCGTTCTGATGGTACGTAAGCTCGATCCATGTGTTGTACTGCGGAGCTGAAAAATACAGGAGCTCCGGCTCTTCACCTGTCGGCGCAAACCAAGTTTTAGAGGCATAGCGGAACGCCTCGGCAAGATTGCTCCCGGCGCCGTCCTTGGAGACGATTTCACCCCTGTCGCTCTCGAACGTTATTTTGCCGCCCTTGATCGTAACGCCAACCGGCTCCTTGCACCAGATGACGCGTCCCTTGTCAGAGCAGAGGAAAGAAAGCGATTGATGAGAGTAGTTGTCGAGCCGCAGATCACAGGAAAACTCCGACTTCTCCGTAAACGGCATCTCCCGTCCGAAATCGTTGCAAATCCCCCACCATTTTTCACCCTGATGCATCTTCACCGTGCAGACATCGGCAAAGACGGGAAATGCCGCCGACACAATACCAATCAGAAAAACTTTTTTCATTTTCAATCATCTCCTATAAAATGCAGAAAACAGCAACGAGCCGTTTTCTGCGTTTTCCGAATTTCAGTTTACACATCGTCAAACCGATGCGCCATATTCAATCTCGTTTATCTGATTATAACCGAAAAGAATTTCTTGCAGATATTGACGGTGGCTTCGCAAAACTTACCGTTCTCCATATCAAGGCGTAATCGCCAAACTCCCAATTTATTGAAAGGAATCGATTTTACCCCGGTACCGGCGAGTTCGTACGGATCATTTTCAACTCCGTCAGGATCGACAATCGTCAGTGTTGACGTCTTTGCCGGATCACGCCTCCAACTATCGCCGGAATAAGCAACCGGCAGAACATCCTGCTGATATATTCTTCTCCCAGAGCCAGACAGTTTAGCATCAATTGGATATCCAACGTCGGCACAAACATAGCGGCAACCGTCTTCAGATTCATTCATGCGAAACAAGCCATTCGCCGATTCTGTAAGACAATATCCGCTAGGCAACTGAAGCGCGGCAATAAGCGAATCAGAGTCAAGTCTGAAGAAATACCCGTCACCAGCAACACCATTCTCGATGAGATCGGAAAGTTCTTCCGAATCCATCAATTTGGCAGGAGAAACCTCTGTACCGTCACCAAGTGTTCCGTATATGGAGTGACGCACCGTGAACGACACCGTGCCTTTCTGGCGAGGATTGGAAAAAGTCCAGAGCCCGCCCGCATTGATTGGCAGTGACTCCATGCTATCTGCAGTCTTGGCCGTAGTGCTTGTCGTGCCGTCAGGCGCGGTGACCGTGAGCGAATCCCCGGCGCGAAACACGGCTTTGCGAAGAGCCGCAATATCAGCTTCTGTTTTGACAGTTCGAGGCCAATCTTCAACTGTATCAAGTTCATAAGCGTACACATCCGATGAAGCTACCGGCTGAACCTGATCAGCGCAAAGTGCCGGATTTGCAATCGTCAAGGCAGCGGAAAGTAAAAAGAGCTGTCTCATTTCTTCCTCCTTTCTCCGTAAACGGCCAATGAAATCACTCCACCACCACCGATACTCTGAAACCGACAGTATTATTAGCAACAGATGCCTTTCCAACATCTCCAGCACATCTGTCCAGCTGAAAATACACCTGCGTTGACGCCATGTTATAGCTATGCCCACCAAGCCATGTATGCAGATCATTTTCCACTTCGCGATAATACGGAGTGAAGACATCCGGACGACTTACAAAATTAGATGAATGATAAGTCTTGCCAGAAAAATTATCGCGGCTCCATTCCCACACATTCACATGTACATCAAATAGACCCCAGGTATTTGCGGCGCGAGATCCGACTTTAGTCAAAGCGTTGTCACTTTCCTTGCAGACAATCTTTGTTGCATCAACCTGATCACCCCAGAAGT
>JAGBFY010000278.1 GCA_017936245.1 Kiritimatiellia bacterium | reverse complement strand
TGGGGTGGGACCCTGAAAAGAGTGGTAATTTCGCTTGTGATTCTGGTGATTTTGCAAAATAGCGTTTTTTTAGAGATATGTAAGATTTCGTCCACACCGTAATCTTGAGAGTTAGTCCAAACCGTATTCTCATCATCCCGCGGCCTCATTACATCAGAAGCGAGAGAATTGTTCCGAATTGAATTCTCATTTTCGGGATCAGGTCAATCCCCTCGTTTCGTATTCAATTCTCATGTATTATAGAGGCATTTGCAAATCCTCCTGCCCCTCCCAGGCTTTGCAAGTGTCGCTGAAAATACAGGGGTCATACACGTAAATACTTGTGGTTAGACCCCGAAAAGAATTTTATTATTGGCTAATTTTGCTGATTTTGAGAGCTGTACCTGTTTTTATAAGAACTAATCCCATTGGCGACGGAGTTTCGTGCCGCCTCATTATCATTTGGTTGTCATTTGCTTGAGAATTTGCCTGGAATATCTTCTTATCCTTTAGTGATGGTTGATGAGTAACGATACTGGTAGCAGGAAAGTTAAAGTGGTTGCTTTTTTTACGGGTTTGTAATTGTCTTTTTTACATGTTGCTACTTTACTTTTTTACAGCAAAGTGGTACTATATCTGTGTTTTGAATTTCAAAGTTCAGAGGAAACATAAAATGATACAAAGATGGCAGAAGCCGCGGATACTATCGATGATGCAGGTTCGTAGGGGAGTCAACTTGACCGGAGCTAGGCAAGTTGGTAAGTCGACACTTGCCGATATGCTGAATTTTCCAAATGCAAAGCGATATACATTTGATGATTCCATAGTACGTGGTGTTGCATCGGATGATCCTCATGGTTTTGTGAAACATGGGGATGGAGAAACACTTATCATTGATGAAACGCAGAAGGTTCCAGACATTCTAGATGCCATAAAAATGGTTTTGGATAAGGATTCGTCGCCAGGTCAATATTTGCTTACAGGAAGTTCCAATCTTCGCTTTGCGAAAACTGTCAAAGACTCTCTTGCCGGTAGGCTTGGGCGAATACGTCTGCGGACTTTGGCTTTAGGGGAAATCAATTCTTCTGAACCTGATTTCCTTAGCAAGGCGTTTTCACATGATTTTGACTCCTTTTACGAAAATATGATGAAACGCGACATTATCAGTCTGTCGTTTCGTGGTGGATATCCGGAAATTCAGAATTATTCGTCGGAGGATCGTGGAGAATGGTATGAGACCTATCTTGACGATATTTTAGAGAAGGATATCAGGGATGTTACAGAAATACGCAAGCTTGCAGAGCTGAAAACAGTTGCCCTGTGGCTGCTTACTAGAACATCACAGTTTTTCACAATTGAAGAGCTCGCCAGTAGGGCTGGGATTTCGAAAGTTACAACACAGAATTATATGGAAGCTCTTAGGGCGTTATATATTTTTGACAGCATCCCATCTTGGTCCAAGAGCGATTATGATTTCATTGGGAAAAGGGAGAAGTGGGTGGCGACGGATTCTGGACTTGTTGCCGGCATTCTGGGCTGGAATGAGGATGATGTATATATGGATGATGTCAGAAGCGGCAAATTGATAGAAACATGGGTGTATAATCAATTGGTTGCCATTGCGGAAGCAGAAGGGGGATATGAAATTTCGCATTATAGGGATAATCGAAAACGCGAAATTGATTTTATGGTTGAGCGCAAGGATGGTGCCATACTTGGTGTCGAGGTTAAATCTGGGCAGGCTTCGCTAAATGACTTCAGGCATCTTAAATGGTTTGCCGCAAATCTCGCCAAGAAACCTTTTACTGGAATTGTTCTTTATTCAGGCAATAAAACACTTCGTTTTGGTGATGGCTTTTACGCTGTGCCGATCAGTGCGCTTGGATAATGCAATTACTACTGAAACAACTAGGGATAGATGCTGAAAGAACAACTGGAACATCTGGGGTTGGAACATCTGGAAATTCTGGGGAGGAACCCTGAAAAGAGTTGAAATTTAGGCGAGTTATTGTGTGATTTGTAAGATTGCGCAATTTTGGGGTAACGGGCGGCGCTTTGCGCAAAGGGTCGCTTGACCCTTGTACCAAAGGTCAGGAGACCTTTACGCAAACCGCCACAGGAAAACCGGAAGGGGATGCAGGATAATTGTTTAGGAAATTCAGGGGAGGGACCCCAAGAATACATGATCACCTCCATTGACCAGTTTGGTCTATTTGGGCTAAAGCGGTCAGTATTATATCATGTATAAGAATTTTTGGGGTGGACCCTTTGAACTTCAGGGGAACGGTGACAAGACAAAGTAAATGCAATCGAAGATAGTGAATATAGATTTTCAGAATCCTGGTGTGATATAATCTCTGCCATGAAAAAGGCCAATGAATTGAGAAAGATTGAGTTCGTCCGCGATTTCACGAAGTACGCCGCAGGAAGCGTTCTTGTGAAATGGGGGAACACCTGGGTGCTCTGCACCGCAAGCGTTTCGGACAAGGTGCCGCCGTTTCTGAAAGGCACGGGGAAGGGCTGGGTGACGGCCGAGTATTCCATGCTTCCGGGCAGTACGCGCGACCGCAAGGAGCGCGACATCAAAAAGCTCAAGCAGGATGCCCGTTCTACGGAGATACAGCGTCTTGTCGGCCGGAGCTTGCGAGCGGCGGTTGACATGCAAAAGCTCGGCGAGCGCATGATCACTGTCGACTGCGACGTTCTTCAGGCTGACGGCGGAACTCGCTGCGCATCCATCACAGGCGGCATGGTCGCACTTGAGATCGCAATCCGCAAACTGATGAAGGAGAAGTTCATCGAATCGGATCCGTTGATCCATCGCATTGCTGCGGTGTCTGTCGGAGTCTGCGGCGGCAAGCCGACGCTTGATCTCGATTATGAGCACGATTCCACTGCAGATGTCGATTTCAATGTCGTAATGACGGATGACGGGCGTTTCGTTGAGCTTCAGGGTACGGCGGAGCACGAACCGTTCGGATATGATGCGCTTGAATCGCTTCTTGCGCTCGCCCGCAAGGGGCTCAAGAAGATTTTTACGCTTCAGAAAAACGCCGTTAACGGTTGATTGGGATCCATGACGGTTCTTGGGATTGATACGTCTCTCAGAAGTACCGGATTCGGTGTGCTTGCCGTTGAAGGGTCGCGTCTCAGGGCTGTGGAAATGGGGGCGATAAAGAATGCGCAGAAGGTTTCCCTTTCGGGATGTCTGCGCAACATCCATTCCACCGTCGCCGCTCTTATCGAAAAGCACCGTCCGGATGTTCTCGCGATAGAATCCGTAATCTACGGCAAGAACGCTGGAACGATGCTAGTGCTTGGCGAGGCTCGGGGTGCGGTGCTTGTCGCGGCGGCGGATGCCGGAGTTCCGGTGTATGAATACGAGCCTCGCAGGATGAAGATGGCCGTGTGCGGAAACGGCATGGCGGAGAAGGTGCAGATCCAGCGGATGATAAAGGTTCTTCTGTCGCTCCCGGAACTTCCGCAGAACGATGCTGCGGACGCGCTTGGCCTTGCCATCACCCATGTCCACACGAATTCGGTGCTTAGCACGAAAGAGCCCATTTGAGTGTGGTCTCCGGAAATATGGTATCATAACGACGATTTAACAGACAGGGCTTTGCGCCCACGAAAGAAAGGAAGAAAGAAATGGATATGAATTGTGCATATTGCGCAGAGGGCGCGTTGGTTGACGCATTCGGCATCAAGATTGGCGAGCTGCCTGCGAGCAAGGTCTATCTGTTCAAGGAGCAGAGCCATAAGGGACGCTGCATCGTGGCGAGCAAGTTCCACGTGAGCGAGCTTGTCAATCTCTCCGAGGCCGACCGCAATGCGTTCATGGCTGATGTATGCAAGGTGTCGAACGCAATCCACAAGCTCTTCAATCCTGCGAAGGTCAACTATGGCGCGTATGGCGACACCGGCTGCCATCTGCATTTCCACCTCGTTCCCAAATACACGGATGAATTCGAGTGGGGCGGCACGTTCGAGATGAACCCGAAGCGTACGACGCTCACCGATGCCGAATACGCCGAACTCGTCGCTTCCCTCAAGTCCGAACTTGGTCTGTGAGCGAAAAGCTGTTCAGATTGAAGGCTCCGTTCAAGCCCACCGGCGATCAGCCGGAGGCTGTGGCGAAGCTTTTGAAGGGACTTGAAGCCGGCGAAAGCCGGCTTGTCCTTCAAGGTGTGACGGGGTCCGGCAAGACCTTCACGATGGCAAATCTCATCGAGAGGTGGAACCGCCCGACACTCATACTTTCCCACAACAAGACGCTTGCCGCCCAGCTCTTTGCGGAACTGAAGGAGTTCTTTCCCGAAAATTCGGTGGAGTATTTCATCTCCTACTACGACTACTATCAGCCAGAGGCGTACATCCCGCAGACGGATACGTACATCGAAAAGGATGCGTCCGTCAACGAGGAGATAGAACGCTACCGCCTTTCAGCAACGAACGCTCTGATTGCCCGGAAGGATGTGATTGTCGTTGCGTCCGTCTCATGCATCTACGGATTGGGTGAATCTACGGAGTATCGCGATCTCGCTGTGCGGATTAAGGTAGGGGATGATTCGGGACGCGACAACCTGATTGCGCGTCTCATAGAGGCGCAGTATTCCCGTAACGACATGGAGTTTGTGCAAGGCAATTTCCGTGTGCGCGGGGATGTTATCGACATCTTCCCTGCATATGCAGTGGAGGGCGTGCGCGTGGAGTTCTTTGGGGACGAGGTGGACTCCATCCGCTCTCTTGATCCGGTAACGGGCAAAACGGGTGTGTCGATGCCGGCTGTGGTCATAACTCCAGCCAAGCAGTTCGTCATGCCGAAGGAGAAGATGGCGGCGGCGTACAAGCGCATCGAAGATGAGCTTGCGGAACGTCTCAGATATTTCGAGGGGGCGAAGAAATACATAGAGGCTCAGCGCATCCGGGAGCGTACCGAGTACGACATTGAGATGATGCGCGAACTTGGATACTGCAACGGCATCGAGAACTATTCGCGTCCGTTGACCGGCAGGGCGGCAGGCGAGCCTCCAGAATGTCTGCTGGACTATTTCCCCGAAGATTTCCTTACGATAATCGATGAATCGCATGTCGCGGTGCCGCAGTTGAGGGCGATGTACAACGGCGACCAGGCGCGGAAGCAGAAGCTTGTCGATTTCGGTTTCCGTCTGCCTAGCGCAAAGGACAACCGTCCGCTGAGATTCCCGGAGTTTGAGCAGAAGGTGCATCAGATAGTGTTCACCTCCGCGACTCCGGGGGACTACGAGTATTCGGTGTCGAACACGGTTGCCGAGCAGGTGATACGGCCTACCGGACTTCTTGATCCGGAGATCGAGGTGCGTCCGCTGAAGAACCAGATAGACGACCTCATGGAGGAGATACGTAAGGTTGCAGAAGGGGGTGACCGTGTTCTCGTGACGACTCTCACCAAGCGTTCGGCAGAAGACCTTACCGCATATCTTCATGAGACTGGCATCAGGGTCGAATATCTCCACAGCGATATCGACGCGCTTGAACGCGTTGCGATTCTCGGCAGGTTGAGGAAAGGCGAATTCGATGTGCTTGTGGGCATCAACCTGCTCCGTGAGGGGCTGGATTTCCCGGAGGTTGCGCTTGTTGCGATATTGGATGCGGACAAGGAGGGCTTTCTGCGTTCGACGACGTCGCTGGTGCAGACTGCAGGCCGATGTGCGCGCCATGTGAACGGACGTGTCATCCTGTATGCCGATAAAATGACGGATGCGATCAACGAAACCATCGGAATAACCAAGTATCATCGAGAGAAGCAGATGGCGTACAATGCCGAACATGGGATTGTGCCGAAGTCGGTGAAACGCAAGATAAACGAGTCTGTCTATGTATATACGGCAGGGAAGAATGGCGGCAAGGCCGTACCCTCTGTCGTTCCTGTTGAAGGCGGAGCTGTTGATCAGGCAGTTCTTGACGATCTGCGCCGAGAGATGATGGAGGCGGCGGACGCGCTTGAGTTCGAGCGGGCGGCGTATCTCCGCGACCAGATAAAGAAACTGAGCCGATAGCGCAACGCAGCCATCTTTCCGTCCGCGCATTTCGCATTGGACGAATCACAACGGTGCTACTCAGGCGTACTGTTCCTTTATCAATGTTATGCAGGTGGCGGCAGGCAGGAAGAAACTGCTGCGGCAGACAGAAAAGCCGATGCCCTCTGCCATGGTGATGAAATCGGCGGCGGTCACAGTGTTCGCTACAGATCGCCGAAGGTAACGGTATTCGGTGGAGGCTCCGGATGCAAAAAGACGTGAGACAACCGCAAGCCATGCATTGACCAGCGTTCCGATGATTCGCGAGGTCGGTCGGAACAGTTCGAGCACAACAAGCCTGCCGCCGTCAGCAAGCAGTCTGCGGCACTCGGACAGGGCTTTCGTCTTGTCGGGGAAATTACGGAAACCGAACGCGCATACAATCAGTGAGAATCCCTTTGACTCCAACATCGGGAGATTCTGCGCATCGCCTGTGAGATATGTCACATTACGGACCCCAGAAAGTTTTTCACGGGCTATGTCGAGCATTTCCGGCGTAAGATCCACTCCGATGATTTCGGTGTTTGGCCAGCGTCTTACAAGTTCGATGGTGAAGTCGCCGGTTCCGCATGCAAGGTCCAGTATCTTGCATCCTTCTGGCAACTCAATGTACTTCAATGCCGAACGACGCCATAGACAATCCAGCCCAAGCGACATTATCCTGTTCATGG
>JAGBFY010000277.1 GCA_017936245.1 Kiritimatiellia bacterium | reverse complement strand
GGTGCGTTCAAACTCAAGGACGGCGATCTTGTGAAGGTGGTGGGGCGTTGAATGTGACAAAGTTCTTCGTTTTGCATTCCCGTCTTACTGCGGTATTGGCGATAATTGCGCTCCTGATGGGCGCAATGTCCGTCTGCCTTCTGCCGGTTACGCTCTATCCTACTCTGGCTCGCCCCGCCATATCAGTGTCGTGCACCTATCCCGGCGCAAACGCCGTGGAGGTCATGAACACCGTCGCCGGACCTCTCGAAGAGAAGGTCAACGGCGTCGAGGGGATGAACCGCATGACAAGCGCGTGCCACGACAACGGCTCCTATTCCCTCACCGTCAATTTCGAAGTGGGCTACGACCGCGATGTCGCGCTCATGAAGGTCCAGAGCAAGGTGCAGCAGGCTCTGTCGCTTCTGCCGCAGGAAGTCAAGAACACAGGCGTCACCGTTGAGAGCGGAACGACTGAAGAGCTGGGAATCCTCACGCTGCGTTCTCCCGGAGGAAAACTTACCCCCGATCAGATAGCCGACTACGTGTTCGGCGTGGTCAATCCGGCGATTCAGCGCGTTCAGGGTGTCGGCAAGTCCTCGGTCAAGGCGGATAAGCTCGCCGTGCGCGTATGGATGGATCCGGAAAGGATCGCGGCGCTCGGGCTTGCAACCGAAGATGTCGTCGCCGCGATAAAGACGCAGAATGTTCAGGCTTCACTCGGCACTGTTGGTGGGCGTCCGACAGACAATCCGAATACGCGCGTCATAACGCTTGTGTCGAAGGGCCGCCTCTCGTCCACGAAGGAGTTCGCGGATATCGTGGTGGCGACTGACGCAAACGGCGGAATCGTTCGTCTCGGCGATGTCGCAAGGATAGAGATGGGTCCGCAGGGCTTTTCGTACGCGGCTCTCTATGAAGAGCAACCCGCCGTGTATGTTGTGATGTACCTCCTTCCGGGTGCGAATCCTCTGGATGCGATGGATGAGGTCAAGGCGGAGCTGAAGCGGCTTGAGCCGTTCTTCCCGGGCGATCTTGCGTGGGATATGACTTATGATACGACCGTATACATGAAGCGTACTCTTCGTGGCGTCGCGCTTGCTGTCGGCATTGCGGCGATTATAGTATTTCTGGGGTTGTGGACGGGGCTTAGATCTTTCACGGCTACACTCGTTTCCGTACTTTCGATTCTCATCCCCGTATCAATCACGGTATTCGCGCTTGCCGCCATCGGCTACCAGATCACGCTTCTTACTCTCTATGCGTTTCTCGCGTCAATGGCTTTTGCGGCGGGAGCCGCCGCGTTGTCGGTGGCAGCGGTGCGCAAAGGCCGTCTTCCGGGGAAGGGACACGCCGCTGCCGGTGTCGTATTCGCATGCGCCGCGATACCTCTCGCTTGCGTTGACGGTGTTCAGGGAATGCTGTTCCGCCAGTTTTCCGTCGTTTTTGTGATGATGGGACTGTCATCGGCGGTAAATTCTCTTCTGTTCGTTCCAGTATTGGCGAAACGAATTTTTTCGCCGGAGAAAGAGCTCGTTGCGTCCGAATCCGTCCGTGCGGCGAAGGTAGCGGCGGGCAGGAAGCTTTTTGCGCTTCTTTTTGCGCTTCTGGGCGGACTTGCTGCCTATGTGCTGTATTCGAAACTTCCCAAAGAGTTTGTCCCTGATGAGGATATGGGAGTTCTGTACGTGGACTGCAAGACCGCTGAAGGCACTCCCATGGAAAAGACCAGCGAGGTCATGCGGCGCATCTACCGCGAGGCGCGGGCGCTCGGCGGAATCGAGAAATGCGTGACGCTGCTTGGAGAGAGCATAATCAACGGCTCGGGCGAGAACCAGTCGAAGATGCTGCTTGTGCTGAAGGACTGGAGCGAACGCGGCAAGGGCGAGACATCCTACGACATAGCAAGGCGCGTGCAGAAAATCGCCGCCGACATTCCCGAGGCGGAAATCTTCGCGTTGCGCATTCCTCCGGTGAAGGGGATGGGCTCGCAGAACGGGCTTACGGTCTTGCTGCAGTCCATAGGCGACAACGATCCGGTGAAATTCTCGCGTGAGGTGTTGAGGATGCGCGGAGTGTTCGAGAAGTCTCCGCTTGCTGAAACCGTCACCGGAGGCTTCTACACGGATACGCCCCATCTGCGCGTAAAGGTCGACCGCGAAAAATGCGAGCTGATGAAAGTGCCCATGTCGAGCGTCTATACGGTCCTTCAGCACAATTTCGGTTCGATATACGTCAACGACGTCAATATCGGCACGCAGGTCAACCGGGTCACCGCCATGTCCGACTGGGTCGGGCGCGCCGGACCCTCCGATGTGCGGAAGCTTTATGTGCGCTCGAAGACGGGTGCGATGGTTCCGCTTGATGCGCTTGTCACATGTTCCGAAGAGTTGGGACCCCGCTCCTGCTACCGGTGCAACCAGTATCTCTATTGCACGGAGCAGTTCATTCCGAAGCCCGGCGTCTCCACGTCGGAGGCGATCGGGGAGGTGCTCAGGATATGCCGCGAGAACCTTTCTCCTGGATTTATAAACGACTGGTCTGGCTTTACGTATGAATCGTTGAAAAGCCGTGGAGACGAAGGACTGCTCTTCGGACTATCCGTCTTTCTGGTGTATCTTGCGCTTGTTGCGTACTGCGAAAGCTGGCGCAGAGCGTTCTGGCGGATTCTGCCGTCGGTCTCTGCGGCCTTCGGCGCTGTCGCGGCGCTGTATTTGTCTGGCGTGGCGTTTTCCGTGTATTCACGCTATGCGCTTCTCATGCTTGTTTCATCGACGGTTGCGATGTCGCTTCTGACGGAGAGCCTGCCGACATTCCGTAAACGTGCCGCGCTGCCGATTTTGGCGGCGCTGACGATGCTGCCTCTCGTGTTCGCATCAGGTGCGGGATCGGCGGGAAACTGTTCGCTCGGCATGACGTTTTTCGGCGGTTATGTCGCATGTGCGTTGTTGAGTGGATTTTTGGCGGTGCGGGGCTCTTGTTAAGCTACACGCCGTTGCCTTCAAAGAATAATAGGCTGGATTGTCGAGAAGAACCGACCGACTCCGCTGGATGTTGTCAGGATTCTGTGGGGACAGACCCTTGCGAGGAGGAGATTTTGGTCAGATCTTGGCGAGAATGTCGGGAATGTTGGAAAATCTAGGGACACACCCTAGGG
>JAGBFY010000276.1 GCA_017936245.1 Kiritimatiellia bacterium | reverse complement strand
TGCTGATGCCTCACAAAGGTTTCGGGGCTCGCTTGCACAAGGCGTATGATACGCAGAAGGGTGAAGTGGGCGAATTTGGCTATCCCGGATGGTATCCGATGGTTGCGGCCTACATGAAGGATGGCGCAGGGCTTTACCTTGCTGCGCATGATCCTGAGGGAAGCAACAAGAGCGTGATATTCTCGAAAGGGGCGGAGATATCGTTTGCGGCTCCCGTAGAAAACGCAGGAGTCGTAGGGAAGGCGGCAAAAGGGCCGCGCTATCCTGTGAAGGTGGCGGCGTTCCGGGGTGACTGGTGGAAGGCGGCGCACATTTACCGTGATTGGGCGGTAAAACAGAAATGGTGCGCAAAGGGAAAGATTGCGGTCCGCAAAGATTATCCGCGCAGAATCTCCGAAACCGATCTCTTCCTCCGGCCGCAAGGAGATGCGAGAGCTGTTTCAAACATGCTTGCAAAGGCGCGTGCCGCACTGCCTGATTTGAACATCATCGCACATTGGTATTGCTGGAATATTCAGCCGTTCGACACTTGTTATCCCGAGTTTCATCCTAAAGCGTCAATTCCGGAGACATTCGCCTGGATGAATTCCGTCGGCATATATGCAATGCCTTATATCAACGGACGGCTTTGGGATCAGGAGCTGGAAAGCGCGGAGTCCGCCCGCGCGGATGCGTGTATGCGTCCTAGCAACCCCGGCAAGACAATCACGGCGAATGAGGAGTCCGCCCGCGCGGATGCGTGTATGCGTCCTGACGGAAAACCGCATATAGAGAAGTACAAGCGCAGTTTTGCCGTGATGTGTCCATCGGCGAAGGGATGGCACGAAGCACTGCGGCGGAATTTTCACAGAACCGTTTTCGATTGGAATGCCGGGGCTGTGTACTGTGATCAGATTTCATGTTCCAGACCTCGGCTTTGCTATAATCCGGCGCATGGACATGCGCTCGGCGGCGGGAACTGGTGGGCGGAAGGGTATCGGACCGTTTTGAACAGCGTGAGAGATATGCTTGCGCCTAAGGGCGCTCCGATAACTTCTGAGGGCATGGCGGAATGCTGGATTGACTGCATGGACGGACATTTGATGTGCACCGATCCGCTTGGAGACGATGTGCCGTTCTATCCGGCGGTTTATTCAGGGTACACCACATATTTCGGTGCACGGATGCAGCCTTACGACAGTCCGGAGGTCTTCCATGCGTTTCAGGTGCGTTCGCTGATATGGGGCGCTGTGCCGGGATGGATGCATCCTTGGATGTTCAGCGGAAAGAACAAGAACGCGATGGTTGTGGATTCCCTCCTGAAGACAGGCCGTGTTCGCAGGGCTGCGCGGGATTTTCTTGCATACGGAACTCTCGAAGGTGAGCTCCGTCCGCTGAATGCCTTGAAGACGGTGGAGTTTTCCTGGGAACGCAAGGCAAAGGGCAAGAAGGCAAAGCAAGCGGTCAATGTGTTCACAGCGACGATGCCTGCGGTTGTCGGAACGGTGTGGAAAAACCATGACGGCACGAGGGAGGCTGTGATTGCGGCAAATGTATCTTCCGAAAAGCAGGTGGTTCGCTTTGCGCTTCCTTCGCAGGGCGGCAGAATGGCACCGCTCGATATCGAAGGCTCTGATCCCGTGCGCTATTCGGTAAGTGGCGGAATCGCAGAGCTGAACCTGGAGCCGCGCGAGATTGTCGTGCTGGCAACGCAGCAGTGATTCTTCGGCGGCGATCTGCAAGGTTTGGCAGAAAGGGGGGCATTTGGTGAACGCGCCCAAGTTCTATAAGTTCCTTTTGAAAGCAGGTTGTACGGCATGCACGGCAAACTGATTTGGGGAAACATCCTTGCATAATTGCATCTGTCCTCATAAAGGAATATGATATAATTGGCACTTATGAAAAACGCTTTTTTTGTTATGTTGTCGGTGGTGCTGGCCGGTATGGCACTGCCGGTGCGCGCAGCCTGGTATTGGCCGTTTGGTGAAGATGAGGATTCGCCGGACGCCAAGCCGCGTCTGCACCGTCTTCTCGAGAACGCGAACGACCTTATCGAACAGGCCGAGGATGCCGCGCTCGACGGTGATGCGGAGAAGGCGCTTGAGCTTTACAATTCGGCGTTGACGAATCTTGTCGATGTGGCGGCGAAGAATCCCGACCGTGCTGAGAAGCCGGAATTCGCCCCGTTGAGAAACAAGATTGCCGCGACTTCCGCAGCGATCGACTCAATCCGTTTCGCGCAGGTGAACCAGAACATCCGTGCAGTCGCTGTCACCGATACCACGGAACTCCAGAAGAAGTATGACGAGGAACAGGCCAAGAAGAAGGGTCTGAAGCTGACGGAAGAGAAGAAAGGGGATGCAAAGAAAGTTGAAGAAAAGAAGGTGGAGTCCAATCCGGAGACAAAGCCTGACGCACCCAAGAAATCTGAGGATAGGCCTGCTCCAGAAAAAACATCAGCTCCCGCAGCTTCCGTGCCGGTAAAGAAACCGGTTCCGGCAAAGCCTGTTACAGTTGCGGGGCTCGATGAAAAGCTTCAGACTGCGCTGAACGAAATACAGTCAAAGGATTATGCCGCGGCCGACCTTCTGCTTGCCGATCTGGAGAAGGATCGTCCGAACGACCTGAACGTGCTGATTCTCCGCGCTGCGGCGCAGAATGGCCTTAAATACCATCTTGCCGCCCGTAGAACTTTGGAGAAGGCCATGAGAGCGCATCCGAAGCACTATCTTCCGTATTACAATCTCGCATACTTGATGTTCAAGCTTGAAGGTGAAGGCGCGGCGAGCGCAAGGCAGTACTATGAGCTGGGCCGCACATTCGGCGGTCCGCAGGATCTCAGGCTGGAAAGGAAGTTTCAGCAATGATAGGGCTTTTTCTTTTTGCGGCGGCAATGGACATCCTTGCGAACTGCCGCGCAATGCTGCCGGCTGAACCCGTAACGATGACGGGTGCGATCGTGCTTCGCAACCGCCGAGGAATCCCGTCCGGCGAATATGACTATACGCTGAACTCCGACCGTACCGCAACCCCCGCAAAACTCACGCTTGAGTTCAGGGAGCACGATACGACAAACGTGCTTGAACGGCATGAGATATTGCGTCCCGGTCCGGTGCCGGAAGGGAAGGTGCTTAAGACGGATGTCACATGGCTTGATCTCACGCTTGACTTCCTCTGGTGGCCGAAGGCGGAGTTTGATGCCGAGCGTGAAGGCGAAACGGTCCACGGACAGAAGTGTGACGTGATCCTCATATCGAACGGCGAGAAGCAGGTCCGCGCCTGGTGCGACAAGAAGACGGGTTGCCTGATGCAGGCGGAAGAGCTGAAAAACGGGAAGCCCCGCCGCAGACTCTGGGGGACGCGCATCAAGAAGTTCGACGGGCGCTGGTTTCCGAACGTGCTTGAGGTTGAAACCCTCGGTTCAGGTCACCGTACGAAAATCATAGTCGACGATTTGAAAATCAACAGATGACACATTTAAGAAAGGAAAAATGAAATGGACAAGCAGATAAAGGTTCTTCAGTTCGGTGAGGGCAACTTCCTCCGTTGCTTCATCGACTGGATGGTTCAGAAGATGAACGATAAGGCGGACTTCAACGGTGCGGTACGCATCGTGCAGGCGATCGGCGATGAACTCTCTCCGCCCTCGAAGATCCTCAACGAGCGCGGTGGCTTCTACCATACGTGCCTGCGCGGTGTGGAAGGCGGCAAGCCCGTGGAGATCATCGAAGAGAACCGCACGGTCGAGAAGGTGCTTTGCGCGAGCGCCGATTGGGCGGAGATCGAGAAGACGATGGAACTCGATTCCCTGCGCTTCATCGTGTCGAACACGACTGAGGCCGGAATCGAATACCGCAAGGACGCCGATACGTTCCCGCTCAAGGTGGCGAAGCTTCTCAAGGCCCGCAAGGCGGCGAACGGCAAGGGTCTCGTATTCATTCCGTGCGAGCTTATCGAGCACAACGGCGACAATCTCAAGAAGTGCGTGCTTCAGTACGTGGCCGACTGGAACGACACGGAACTCGCGGCATGGATCGAGTCCGAATGCGTGTTCTGCTCCACGCTGGTGGACCGCATCGTTGCGGGACGTCCGGACGCAGAATCCGCAGAGCGCTATGAGAAGCAGCTTGGAGAGAAGGACGATGTCCTTGTGTGCGGCGAGCCTTTCCACTTCTTCGTGATCGAAGTTCCCAAGGCGAAGGCAGACGCCGGTTTCGACCTTGAGAAGGAGCTGCCGCTCCAGAAGTCCGGAATCAACGTGGTCTATACGCCTGACATGCAGCCGTACCGTACGCGCAAGGTTCGCTTCCTGAACGGTGCGCACACCGCGACTGTCCTTGAAGGCCACCTTGCCGGGTTCACCTTCGTTGATGAACTCGTGAAGGATCCGAAATTCAATGCGTTCTTCCGTCAGATTCTCTTCGAGGAAATTTCACCCACGATCGATCTTCCCGA
This sequence comes from Kiritimatiellia bacterium, assembly GCA_017936245.1. Lineage (GTDB taxonomy): Bacteria > Verrucomicrobiota > Kiritimatiellia > RFP12 > UBA1067 > UBA1731. The sequence continues at coordinate 2,120 of JAGBFY010000276.1, read as the reverse complement.
GGACGACAAGCGTGCATATGCAGAGAGCGTCCTTGAGCGTTTTGCGAATCCGTTCGCGAACCATAGGCTTCTTTCGATCTCGCTAAACTCCGTGTCGAAGTGGAAGGTGCGCGTGCTTCCCACGATTCTCGACTACAACTCTAAGTTCGGCAAGCTGCCCGAAGGTCTCGTCAAGTCGCTTGGCTCGCTCATCAAGTTCTACCGTACGGACAAAGTCAACGACAGCCCGGACGTGATGGAGTTCTTCAAGGGCAATCCGTCCGCGGACGACGTGATGAAGAAGGTTGATTTCTGGGGCATGGATCTTACCACGATCCCCGGTTTCGCCGACATGGTAAAGACCAATTGCTGAAGCTGAAGGTGACGCGATGATAATCCACCCGAACGACAATGTCGAAATACGCGAGGACGGACACAAGTACGCCCTGCGCGATCTCAAGAGCGGCGAGAACGTGATCAAGTACGGCATGCCGATTGGCCATGCCATATGCGATATCGCAAAAGGTGAGCATGTGCATACGCACAATGTCGCAACCAATCTCGGCGATCTGCTGGAGTACACGTACGAGCCGGAGTTCACGCCGGTCGAGAAGGTGGATGACGCCCTCACGTTCATGGGCTACCGGCGCGCCGATGGACAGGTCGGCATCCGTAACGACATCTGGGTGATCCCCACGGTCGGCTGCGTGAACAACCTCTGCCGCCGCCTTGCCGCAACTTGCGACGGCATCCCGTTAGAACATCCGTACGGCTGTTCCCAGCTCGGCGACGACCATGAGACGACCGCCAACCTGCTCGCAGCTCTCGCGCACCATCCGAACGCCGGCGGCGTTCTCGTCGTTGCGCTCGGTTGCGAGAACAATACGCTCGAAACATTCAAGGAGCGTCTTGGCGATGTGTCGAAGCTCAACATCCGCTTCCTTCGTGCGCAGGATGCAGGGGATGAGTTTGAACGAGGCAAGGAGCTCATCGCGGAACTTATCGCCAACCGTACGGCTCAGCGTGAACCGGTTCCTGTAAGCGAACTTAAGATTGGCCTTAAGTGCGGTGGTTCCGACGGTTTTTCCGGCCTGACCGCCAATCCGCTTGTGGGGCGTCTCTCCGACTGGCTTGTTGCGCGTGGCGGATATACCGTCCTCACGGAAGTTCCAGAGATGTTCGGCGCGGAGACGCTTCTCATGAAGCGCTGCAAGGATCGTGCCACATTCGACAAGTGCGTGAAGATGATCAACGATTTCAAGGACTACTACACGCGCCATAACCAGGTCTGCTACGAGAATCCTTCGCCCGGGAACAAGGCTGGCGGCATCACGACGCTTGAGGACAAGTCGCTTGGATGCGTCCAGAAGGGCGGTTCGTCGCCTGTCGTGGATGTGCTTGGATACGGGGAACGTCTCAAAGAGCCTGGCCTTTCCCTTCTGACGGGTCCCGGCAATGATCTCGTAGCCTCCACCGTTCTGGCCGCCGCCGGATGCCATGTGGTGCTGTTCACCACTGGACGCGGCACGCCGTTCGGAACTGTGGTTCCAACGATGAAGATTGCGACGAACACGAAGCTCGCTACCGACAAGGCTGCGTGGATCGACTGGGACGCAATGGGCAACCCCGACACAGAGGCTTTCGCCGAGAAGGTGCTTGCCGTCGCCTCGGGTGAGCCCGCCACAAACGAACGCTTTGGCGCAAAGGAGATTGCAATCTTCAAGGATGGCGTAACATTGTAAATTTCGGCGTTACTTTGGCGTATCATACGCTTCATGAAACAGCAGATAGCGAACAGGTTGGGTGGGTCCACAAATACGCACATAGATTGATTTGTGAGAAAAAGTGCTTGATCGCCGTTTAGTTTACTGTTGCCATGTTGGCTTCCTTTCCGGTTGGTGTTGTGTGTCTGTTTTGCCGGTACAGCCCCTCATCGAAGTATGTATTGACCCTCGCCGAAGTGCGTACAGACCCTTTCATTTAGGAATACAGGGAAACCCTTGAGGGAGTACAGGAGAAGTGCTTAGGGAGTGCAGGAAAATCCCTTTACCCATACAGGACAATTCCGTGCCAAAATGGTAGGGCGGTCGCTCCACGACCGCCGCCGTGAGGTTGATTTCTTCATGGGGCGTTTTGTTTTG
>JAGBFY010000275.1 GCA_017936245.1 Kiritimatiellia bacterium | reverse complement strand
ATCCCTCTCATGGAGGCGATGCTTGTTGCGTGTGTGGCGCAGCAGGTTCCTGGAATCCGTCTGGACTGGGACAGTGCGGGCCGTGCGTTCAGGCAGGCGGATGCCAATGCTCTTGTACGTCCATTCTTGCGTACAGGCTGGGAATTCTGATGCGGTTTGGATTTCATCTCCAATGATGGGGACGCGTGATTTAGTTGCCGCAAGGGAATATAATACGCGCCTTGTTTTTTGGAGGTAGAAATGGCTAAGCCGAACATAGAAGAAGATTGCTGCAAAGGATGCGGACGCTGCGTGGCGGCGTGTCCGAAAAAATGTCTGGAAATGGCGGTTGACCGTCTCAACGCCGCTGGACTCAAGCCCGTTGTGTACAAGGGCGAGGGGTGCATCGGTTGCGGGATCTGTTTCTACAACTGTCCGGAACCGTACGCCATCCGCGTGGAACGTGACTGATAGAAAGGCTTGGTGTCAAAAATGGTTAAGTTCGTAAAAGGAAACGAAGCTGTCGTGATGGGTGCGTTGTATGCCGGTTGCGACCTCTATTTCGGCTATCCCATCACTCCTGCAAGCGAGATTGCGCATGGGGCGGCAAAGTGGTTTCCGATGCTTGGCCGCACTTTCGTGCAGGCGGAGTGCGAGACGGCGAGCGTCAACATGATGTTCGGCGCGGCTGCCGCCGGAAAGCTCTGCATGACGGCGACGTCCGGCCCCGGGTTCTCCCTGATGCAGGAGGGCATATCCTACCTTGCTGGAGCGGAGCTCCCTGCGGTTGTCGTGAACATCAACCGTGCAGGTCCCGGTCTCGGAAACGTCTATCCGGAGCAGAGTGACTACACTCCCGCAGTGAAGGGCGGCGGCCACGGAAACTACAAGGCGTTCACCGTCGCTCCCGCCAGCGCGCAGGAGATGTGCGACCTTACGATTCTTGCGTTTCGTATGGCGACCAAGTGGCGTACGCCGGCGATCGTGTTCGCCGATGGTCTGCAGGGTCAGATGATGGAGAGCGTGAAGCTTCCTGACGCCGAGGATGCAAAGCCTGATTTTTCCGACTGGGCGGCTCAGGGCGAGGCGAAGACGCGCACCAATCTTGTGAAGTCCATCTTCCTAGATGCAACTCAGCAGGAGGAGTTCAACCGCAAGCTTCAGGAGAAGTATGCGAAGATGGAGGAGGATGCGCTCTCCGAGACGTATCTTGCTGACGATGCGGACATCCTTATCGTGGGCTACGGCATCTCTTCGCGCATCGCTCGCACTACAGCTGAGACGCTCAGGGCTGAGGGCATAAAGGCCGGATGCTTCCGCCCGATAACGCTCAGTCCGTTCCCGAGCAAGGCGCTTGCCGCCGCTGCGAAGGGTCGCAAGGTTATGGTGATAGCTCTTGACGCTGGCCAGTTCGCTGATGACGTGCGCCTCAATCTCGCAAAGTCCGGCCTTGGTGAAGAGGCGTCCGGCGTTGAGCTCGTAAGCCGCATGGGCGGACAGGTTGTAACGGTTGACGATGCGGTTGCCGCCGCGAAGAAGGCACTCTGACATGAGGCGTTCCGCCGCACTTGCGCTTGCGGCCGCGTGTGCGCTATCTGGATTCGCCGGCGAAGGTTTTCGCTGGCGAATCGACGAAGTCAATGAAATCATGCGTCCGGACGTGGCGGAGTCCGCGAATCTTGGCGGCATAGCCTGGGTGTCCAACGATACGTACATCGCAGTCACCGACTGGAACAGCGTGATTTGGGAGCTTACGCTGCCGCACAATCCAAAGACGGGCAGGATACTTTCTTGTGAACTTAAGCGTCTGTGCAGTCCTGTTATGGCGGTTGACGTGGAGGCACTTGCCCTGGATCCTCTGAATGGTTCTGTATGGCTTGCGGATGAACGGGCTGCGACAATACGTCAGTACAGTTGCATTTCCGGCAGAGCTCTTGCAGGTAATGTGGATATTCCGGCTTCACTGAAGAATTTCAGACAGGATTCCGGATTTGAATCGCTTTCGATAAGCGCAGATGGCCTTTCGATGTGGACTTGCACAGAGGAGGCATTGAAGTCTGATGGTTCCCGTGCCACCCGGAAGGTCGGCACCGATGTGCGACTCACTCAATTTCGTAGGAAGTCGGCAAGAAATGCCTGGAAGATGTCCGGACAGTGGGTGTATCACACAGATCCCATTGCAGGTGGACCATGGTACAGCAGCAAGAAAAGAGATGTTTCACGTAGCGGAATATCTGAACTTTGAGTACTTGAAGACGGCACTGTGCTGGTTCTCGAACGTGAGTTCAGCGTTGTTCTGTTTCCGAGGTTGAGGTGCAGGATCTACGAGACGGACATGTGTTCTGCCGAGAATGTGATTTTGCGGAAAAACCTTGCCGGCCTGAAGGATGCTGACAGGGTGAAAAAGAAGCTCCTCTATGAAAACACGGGTTTTTCAATGTATGAAGGAATGTGTCTGGGTCCGCGCCTTCAGGACGGATCGCGAATGCTCGTGCTTGTGAGCGATGCGGACAAGAAGTCTTTCCGCAGCGTTCTTTCGCTTCGTCTGTCACATCGCTGATGTGATGTCGGATGTGGAAACGGTCATCTGTTGAACCCTTTGTGGTTCATGAACTCCCAGATTCGGCCCATCCATGTGTAGCTGCCAGTGCCGGGGGAGGCGTTTTTTTGGAAGCAATGTCCGCGTTTGGCGAGGGTGTGCAGATCGCACTGGATACCCATGCGCCTGAGCTGTTCCCAGCATTTGACAGAATTCATTGCCGCCCATTTGTCGGCGTCTCCATGGATGAAGAGCACAGGACAGCTGTCCAGATCGAATGCAAATTCAGGTGATGTGCGAGAGTCGTCTTCATTGCCGCCGTTGGCGTTCACATTTTCAAGTCCGTCGGTAAGCGCATATGCGGGATAGATTGCGACAGCCCATTGCACATTGCACGGGAGCCTGTCGATCTTGTCGACAGGCAGGTACGACCTCTGTCTGGACGACAGCGCCCCCATGAGCGTCAGGTGTCCTCCCGCTGAAGATCCCATCACGCCGATTCGGTCGGGGTCAAGTCCGCGCGATTTCGCCTGGGATCGGACGATTCTCACCGTGCGCTGGAGGTCCTGCCAGGCTGTGACGTGTTTTGGTAGTCCACCGAGGGGTCTCGGTGCGCGATGTTTGAGTGTGACCACCGCCATGCCTTTTTCATTGAGGAATCGGCGCACTGCCGCTGCCTCGTACGAATCAGGATTGTTTCTCACGTAGCCGCCACCTGAATATATGATCTGGATTGCGCGTGCGGCAAGTTTTGCGGGTATGTGCCATTCTATGTACGGAATGCACTGATTCGTCTGCGGCGAGGGCATTTTCCCTTCCGGCCAGACGAGTTCCTTCGAGTATGACGCACGGGCGTTGTCGTCGGGGAAACGAGACATAATCTCCACTTCCTTTCCGAGTCTGCCGTCGAAGTTCATCTGCCTGACGAACTCGGCGACACGGTCGAACCAATGGTCGTAGGCGGCACCATCCTCTCCTTTGTTGAGATCGCCGTGGAAACCGTGCGTCCTGTCTGCGAACAGATGGAGTTCCGCCGGAATGTTCATGCGCCTGAGCTGACGGTATATCTGGGTGGAGCCGTTTGGGGAATAGGAATCCAAGCCGCCCTGAACCATGCACATCGGGCAGGTTTTGGCGTCGAATCTCAGTTCCGGGACGATTTTTATGTCCGATCCGACACCAGCTCTTGAATTTTCGTCTTCGGCGCCGTCTGTCAGAATGTAGGCAGGCGCCTGCAATACGGCAAACATGAGATTGCACGGCAGGTTGTCGGTTTCGTCCACGGGCGCATATGCCGGGGTGAGGGAGCTTGTCGCAAGCAAGGAGACAAGTTTTGCTCCGGCGGAAATTCCGGTGGCGCCGATCCTGTCGGGGGAGAAGCCGCGCTTTGCGGCCTGGGAACGGATGAACCTGACCGCACGCTGCGCATCCTGCCATCCCGAGAGATGCACGGGCGCGCCTTTCGGTCGGGGTGTGCGGTATGTGAGGCTGGCAACGGTCGCTCCCATGCGCACGAATCTGTCTATCGCCGGTTGCATGCGTTTTGCATCGCAGCATGTGTAGAATCCGCCGCCGGAAACGAACAGCACACAGAGGTCGATTTTGTTTGATGGTGATGGCGCGTACCATTCGATGTATGGTCTGCGGTATTTGCCGGCATCAAAGTCTGGAGAATTCTTCTCTTCAATCTTCGCGGCTATCTGGTGAGGCTGGATATCGGGCATTTTCCCCTCGGGCCAGATGAATTCGCGTTCGTACGGCACTGCGGACGGCGTGAGAGACCCGAATGACTCCCCGTGCGAGCGGTTGGATGCGCATAGCAGCGCGACTGCCGCAATCATGGCGGAACGGACGGATGAGGCGATTCCCGGTTTGTTCATTGTGGATTCCTTTGTTGATGGGCGGAAGTATATCAAACTTCGCCGGTAAATTGCAATTTGCGGATTTTGCAATTGACGCAAAATACGGGATTGTGATACCATGCGAAGAAGAGGTGAAAGAAGGGAATCGATCCCGAGGAAAGGATTGCTGTGAGAATGGTGAAAAAATTGAATGCAATTATCTGCGTAGGCATTTTGCTCATGTCGGTTGCTGGGTGCAGGGAAACTGCAGCGGTGTCATCAGAAGCGAAAAGCATTTGGGTGAAGGGTGCCGAGCGGGAGATGAACGCGTACTACGGCTTTTCGGCAAGGTTCGACGTTGAGTCGGGGGCGAAGCCTGTACTTCGCTTTTCCGCCGGTGGCATTGCCCGTGTATGGGTGAACGGCAAATTCGCCGCATATGGTCCCGCTCGTGCGCCGGAGGGGTATATGCGCATGGACGAGTGGCCGCTCGCCCATCTTGTCCGTCCGGGAAGGAACACCGTGGCGATCGAGGTGTCAAATCCTGCCGTGAACCAATTCTACCTTCCGGACCGCCCCGCATACCTTTACGCCGAAATTGTTTCGGATGGAAGGGTTCTTGCCGCGACAGGTCGCGATTTTGCCGCGAAAAAACTTCCTCGCGTCCAGAAAATCAACAGGTTCAGCTATCAGCGAGGGTTTGCGGAGTTCTATCGTCTGAATCCTGAAGATGATGCATGGCGTGTTGACGGCATATCGTCACCTGGACTTCCGGTTGCGGAGTGTCCTCCTCTAAAACCTCTCGGCCGCTGTGCTCCATATCCAACGTGTGCGTTCGACGGAACGTTTAAGAATACGGTTTTGACATTGCTTGTTCCAAGGGATGCCAAGTCGAAAATGAGACCGTCCAGGACCGTGGACCAGTCCGGCATTGCGCCATACAAGGGATTCAGGAGGGCGGAACTCGAGGTCAATCTCCATGACAAATGCCAGGAGTTGGTGCTATCTTCGGTACGTCCTGCGAATCCGAATGGCGGGCCGGTAGTTCTCAAGGCGCGTGAAGGGGCCGTCTTTGAGGGCATAATGAATACGGCAGGCTTCCCGTATATGGAGGTGTCATGCTCCAAACCGGCCACTTTGTACATGACGATGGATGAATTCGCCGGGAAGGATGGACTGCCCAATCCGTTTCGCTTTGGAGGTTGCGCGAATGTCTGCGGTTGGCGTCTGGAGAAGCCCGGCAGGTATGTTCTCGAATGTTTTCAGGCATATGGCCTGAAATGCGCCCATGTGTTTCTCGAAGAGGGAGAGATCGAAATAGCAAAATTCGATGTGCGCACATACTTGAATCCCGATCCGGAGCGTGCCCGGTTCCGCAGTTCCGATCCAGCGTTCGAAAAGGTGTTCCGTGCGGCGGCCCAGTCGCTCGCCTGCAATGCGGTGGACGTGTTCACGGATTGCCCCGGACGCGAGCGTGGGGCGTATTTCGGCGATACCGTGTTCACAGGCCGCGGAGCGGATGTGCTTCTGGCGGACCATGAAGTGGAACGCACTCTGTACGAAAATTATGCGCTTGCGCCGGGCTTCAGCGATATTCCGGAGGGGATGATTCCCATGTGCTATCCGGCAGACGTGATGCTTTCCGCGCCGTATTGGATTGCCAATTTCGCTTTGTGGAGCGTAGTCCAGTTGCAGGAGTTCGTAGGCCGTTCCGGGGATCGGTCGGTCGCGGACCTTTACCGCAAACGGGCGGAAGGCATCCTTGGTTGGTTCAGGAAGAGCGTGAACGCCGATGGCCTTCTCGAGAACCTCCCGGGTTGGGTGTTCGTGGAATGGAGCGAAGCGGCAAGGTTCACCAAAGGAATCAGCTTCCCCAGCAACATGATCTACATCAGATTCCTGGACGCCTTTGCCGACGTCTATGGGGATGCCGATTGCGCGAAAGAGGCCGAACGTCTCCGCGCCAAGATACGCGAGATGTCATGGAACGGCGAGTGGTTCCGCGACAACGCGGTGCGCAACGCCGCCGGAGTTCTCGAGTATCCCGGAGAATGTACGGAGGTCTGCCAGTACTTCGCGTTTCTTTCGAAGACGGCCACTCCGCAGTCCCATCCGGAACTTTGGCGCAGGCTGGTGGAGGAGCTTGGTCCGAAGCGCAAGAAGGGGGCGCATCCTCGACTTTGGCCGTCGAACATGCTTTTTGGATATAGTACCCGGTTTGGGCTGCTTTCCGAAGCCGGGCTTTCCGCCCGGGTCCTGGATGAGGTGAAATCCTGCTTTCTGCCGATGGCCGAGAAGACCGGTACCTTATGGGAATCTGTCGGAACGGACGGGTTCAGCTGCTGCCATGGATTTCCTTGCCAGGCGGCGTGGCTGCTCGTGCGCGATGCGCTGGGGGTGAAGCAGATCGACCGCGGGGCCAAGACCGTTCATGTGTCGGCGCCTGAAGGCATTCCGCTGGAATGGTGCGAGGCGACATTGCCTGTATCTAAGGATGAATCCGTGATGGTCAGATGGCGCCGCAGTTCCGATGGACGCCTTGTCTATGATTCCGCTTTGCCGCATGGATGGAAGCTTGCCGGACAGGATTGAACAGAATCTGCAATCGGGATTGATTCCAACAACCGTACGGGGTTCTCGTCTGATTTTATAGGAAAGAACTGGGCGTGGCCCGAGGCTTCGTACGAGGAGCGAGAGAGGATTTTCCGCGCCCATCTCGAATACCAGCGCGGACTCATGTGGACGCTGGCGAACCATCCACGCATCCCGGAAAACGTGCGCACATACTTCTCGAAGTGGGGCACGTGCCGCGACGAATTCGCCGACGGCCCGGGTGACGGCTGGCAGAGCCAGCTCTATGTCCGGGAGGCCCGTCGCATGATCGGCGAAACCGTGATGACGGAACATCACTGTCGCGGCGCGGAGACGGTGAAGTGTCCCGTGGCGATGGCCGCATACACGATGGACTCCCATCACGTGCGCCGCCTTGTCACGGCGAAGGGCTTCGTCCGTAACGAGGGGAACGTGGAGGACCGCCGCTCGATGGATCCGAATGTTCCGATGAAACCCTATGGCATCGATTACGGCGCAGTCGTGCCGAAGAAATCGGAATGCGTCAATCTCATTGTCCCGGTATGCCTTTCTGCATCCCACATAGCATTCGGGTCGATCCGCATGGAACCGGTGTTCTTTGCGCTCGGACAGGTGGCTGCAACCGCCGCTGCGCAGGCGATCGATGCGGGATGCGCGGTACAGGACGTGCCGTACGACAGGCTTTCCGCCCGTCTTCTCGCCGATGGCCAGGTCATTTCCAAGCCATGATCATATCGGTGTTATCTTCGGACTGGTGCCGACTGTTGCACGAATTGGCTGAATTTGTTACAATTTGCACCCGTTGTCAGGTTTGTGTGAAACTTTGCGAGAGGAGAAGACCATGTTTTGGGATATAAACGATAGAATCAGGACCGGGGGGGGGGGATTTGCAATTATCCTTGCCGTCGCCGGAGCGGTGTTCGCATGTTCCCGTCTGACGGCGGGAGAGGTCACTTGCTGGGCGGAGGATACTGTCGCCGTTGATGCATCCGAACCGTTCAAGTTGGTTTCTGGATCCATCGACATCAAATATGATACAGACTGGTGCACAGTGACGAATGTCGCGGGCGCCGTGCCGGTTATCAAGGCAGTGAGCGCACCCGACACCGAGAACGCGGTGACGACTGCCGTGGCTATAGCGGATCTCGCCTCTCCCGTTGCATACGATGGATCCGGGTACATGCGGTTCATTCTCTGTGCAGAACTCGATGGCGAGAAGGTCGGCGAGACGCTCGTCAGCGATATCTCTTTCGGCACAAAGTCGGCGTTTTCCGCGGCGGCGGCGTTTGACGGACGCACAAACGCGCTTCAGGAGGTGATAAATGCCAAAGCGACAACTTCGCTCAGGTACGATCTTCTGTGGGGAAATGTAGCTTCCAACGCAGAGATATCTCTTGTCTGTGTGCGCCGGAAAAAGAACGGCGATATCCTTGATGTGAAGACAAATGGATTGTATGATGTCGATACATTCCATGCGGACAATGTGGATTTCTCTACTGCGCGTCTGCAATGGGGCGACTACAGGCTTCTGCTTCAGGAATATGCCGCAGACGGCACGCTTCTTCTGGAGATGTTCTCGCCGGAATTCT
>JAGBFY010000274.1 GCA_017936245.1 Kiritimatiellia bacterium | reverse complement strand
GGATAGCTTCACCCCGGTGTCGGCGAGGCGTCGGAAAATGTAATAATTTGTGGTGTCCCCCTCCATCGTGGCGCTGAGTGCGAGGATTACCTCCTTGACGTCCTCGTTCTTCACACGCTCTACCAGGGAGTCTATCTCGATATCCGACGGACCTACGCCGTCCACCGGCGAGATTACACCGCCCAGGACGTGGTATACCAGTACATAACTGAGATCGTCGATCCCGTCACCGGCGCTCCCGTGCCGGACGGCGAATATGGCGAAGTTGTGTTCACCTCGGTCACTAGAGAGGCAATGCCGATCATTCGCTACCGTACGCATGACATCTCCCGCATCCTTTCGCGCGAGAAGTGTTCCTGCGGACGCACCTCGCTGCGCATTGACCGCATCACCGGGCGTACGGATGACATGCTGATCGTGAAGGGCGTCAATTTCTATCCGCGTCAGGTTGAACAGGCATTGATGGAGATTCCCGGGGTTAAGGATGAGTTCCAGATAATCCTCGAAGAAGAGAACGGCATGACGGATGTCACGATAAACGTCGAAGCCGAGCCCGGCGTCACAGGACACATGGTTGCCAAGCATCTCCGCGAACGTCTCGGATTCCTGCCCAAGGGCGATGTGTTTCCTGTGGGGACGCTTCCGCGCAGCGAAGGCAAGGCAAAGCGCGTAATAAGGAAAAAGGCATGAACAACGTATCACGCAGGGATTTTCTCACGGCGGCGGGCGGACTGATCGCCGTCTCGTCTCTTCCGTCTTTTGCGAATGATGATCCAGCGGTTTTTCCGGAACGCGGCCGCTATGAGCGCCTTGTTCTTGCGTATCAGCATATTGATGCGGGGGCGACGGCTCCGTTCTCGATTCTGCACATCTCCGATACGCATTTCACCGCCGCCTATCCGCACGAGCCGGAATGCAAGCAGAAGTCTCGCATCCGCCGCACGCGCACGTTCGGCGGACGTCAGGAAGAGGCGCTTAGCGATTCGCTTGCATGGGCGAAAGATCATGTAGACTATGTTCTCCACACGGGCGATCTCATCGACTGGCAGAGCGAAGCGAACTTCGACATGATGAAGAAGTTCTTTGGTGACAATATCATGGCGGCGATGGGTAACCACGAGTTCTACACGTATGATCCGGGCGAGAAGCATACGTGGCAGGAACCGTTCAAGGAACGCAGCTGGCCGCTCCTGAAGGACGTGTGCCCAATGGATCCGCGCTTCAATTCGCGTGTTGTCAACGGTGTGAACTTCATCTGCATCGACGATGTGTTCGGAACTGTCCAGCCGGATCAGGTGGAACGTTTCCATGCCGAGGTCAAGAAGGGGCTTCCGATCATTCTGTGCATGCACGTGCCTTTCGTGACGCCACACATCTGGCGGGCACAGAGAAAGTTCTGGAAGGGCGGCAAGGATCTGAAGTTCCGCTCTGCTGCGATTCCTGATGCAAGCGGCGATTACAAGCGCCAGCTCGAAGATCCGGTCACTCGCGACTTCATTGCGTACCTCAAGACCGAGAAGCTTCTCAAGGGAATTCTCGCCGGACACCTCCACATAACGGTGCAGGACCGCTTCTCGCCTACTGCCATGCAGTATGTGGTCGGCGGCAACTTCATGTTCCATGGACAGGAGATAACATTTTCCTGACACAAACAGGTGCAATTATGGTATAATACGCACCGTTTTTATTTGGGGATTTAGCTCAGTTGGTTAGAGCGGCTGCTTTACACGCAG
>JAGBFY010000273.1 GCA_017936245.1 Kiritimatiellia bacterium | reverse complement strand
TGGTGGAAATCCCGATCCCGCAGGGATTCCGGTACCGTTTCCGGGATGGCCTGAGATCAGGCCTTTCGGAAACAATCAACGTAGGATAGTGATGAGCAACGGACGCCTGAGGGCCGGCATAGGCTCGCCCTTGCGCTGGGATGTTAAGATGATGAAGGAAAAGGGGATGCTTCCGGGGAAGGACCGCTTGTCAATTGATGTGGACATGGTCGAAGCGGAGCCTGAGTTTGTCGACTTCGAAAAAGGCGTGTGGGCGAAGTGTGGGTGGAACGTTCTGAACGGAATAATGTCCGAGCGGCCTCTTGTCTCGTCGCGATTCAAGATCCTTGCAGGCAGGGAAGGGTTGTACATTGCGGCAGAAGGCGGCATGGGCAAATTTTCCCGTATCGCAGGTACTGATAGGGATGGTCCTTGCGGCGGAGAGGAGTGTTTTGTGCTTACCGTCAGCCCCAAGGATTCCACGACCTCGTATTTCCAGTTCATGTGGAACGTGAAACCCGAATCGCGATGGGATGGCCGCCAAGGACACATAACCGATCCGCTTGATCCCAAATATGGAAAAACAGATCCTGTCTGGAACGGTGAATGGACGGTCAAAAGCGAATTTAAGGACGGCCTGTGGCGGTCGATGGTCAAGATTCCATATTCCACGCTTGGAGAGGCCATTCCGAAGAAGGGAACCGTGTGGGGACTGAACGTCGGACGGATCGCGGATGGCGCGGCGAAGAATTCTTTCCGTGTGTTTCTGCTCTGGAATCCGAATTTCGAAAATCCAAGAGGGATCATCGATCCCGCTTCTCGCGGACTGATCCGTTTCAAGTAGGAGACCGTTAAACAAAACATGGCCATAAGGTAGGCCGTGGAATCAAGGAAAGGAAAAAAGAAAATGAAGTTGAGAAATGCCGTTGCCGGAATGTTGGTCTTCGCTGTAGCCGCATTTGGTCAAAACGCTGCCATTGCGGCAGAAAAATGCTGTTCAGGGAAGGATTCTTCGTGTGCCGTCGAAATCAAGAAACAGATAGTTCTTGTCGGGGATTCTCTCCTTGATTATCGCATGGTCAAGAAGATCGGGCGAGGAAGCTGGGGAGAATCGCTCCGCTCCCATCTCAAGGACGGAATTGAGATCGTCAATACTGCTCGCGGAGGAGCTTCGACGCGTACCTTTCAGGAAAAAGGGTTCTGGGATAAGGCGTTGTCAGCAATGCGGTCTGGAGACCATGTTATCATCTCCTTCGGACACAACGACTGCAACCATCGTCCGGACAGGAGTGTGACGCTTGACGGATACCGCAAGAATCTCGCCAAGTTCGCAGAACAGGTACGTGCGAAGGGAGCGAAACCTGTATTTGTGACTTCTGTAGCTACGTGCACGTTCAAGAAGGATGGATCCTACAATGATTACCGCGGTCTTGCGCCGTACGTCAATGCGATGAAGCAAGTTGGTGCAGAGCTGAACGTTCCGGTGATAGACCTCTATGCACGGACACTTGCGGAAGTAAAGTCGCTTGGCAAGGCGAAGGCGGCAAAGGATTATTGGATGTCTGTTGACGGCAAGGACAACACCCATACGACCAAGGCCGGCGCTGAACGCTATTGCGGATTCTTCATGGAGGAGGTCAAGGCTAAGCTCCCGTCTCTTGCAGAATGGTTGAAATGAAGGATATGAGAATGAAGAGCATATGGGGAGGAGATATGGCGTACAGAAAAATATGTACGGCGGCATTTGCTTTTTTCGGGACGCTTTTTGCGTTTGGCGATAATCTGCTGGTGAATCCCGGATTTGAGAATGGAGCCTCTGGCTGGGGAAAGTATGATAATTCAGTGTGGAGGTTGGCTCCGGGGGAAGGTGAGGGCGCATCCACAGCAATGCTCTACGATCTCAGTGAAGGTCGCGCAGCGCGTTTTCCCAGACAGAAGGTGCGGCTTGTTCCTGGCAAGAACTACAGGTATTCTGTGCGGGTGAGGCATGAAAACCTGCACCTTGACGACAAGAAGGATAATGGTGTACAGATATGTCTCATTGGATATGACTCCGCCGGCAAGCAGACGTGCGGACGCTATTCGCATGGCATGCGCGGTACGAGCGACGGGTGGTATGAGATGTGGGAGCTTCTGTACGATGTGCCGAGCAATACAGTGGATGCGGCATTCCAGATTTCCGTATGGCACGGTGTGAAAGGCAAGGCCTGGTTCGATAATGCCAAGGTTGAGGAGTTTGTGCCACCGCTGGTGGAGAGTCTTCATTCGTCGGCATACAGGGATTGCGCGTGGTCGGGGAAGGTTATGTTTGCTGCCGCGCTTACGATTCCGCCTGAGACGTTGCAAGGGGCAAAGGCGGTATTCTCTTTTGTTTCCAAGGAAGGAATACGAATTTCAGTTTCTGCAGATTCGCTGGATGGCTCTACGGCAAAGGTCTGCCTTGACGTTGCTGCGTTTGCGATGGGTGTTCAGACAGTGGATTTTGTCCTGTTCAATGCCTCCGGCAAGGAACTTGGCAGGGCGGAACTTAAGTTTGAACGTTTGGCGGCGCGGCCAAAGGATTGGCATGCATGGATCGATGAGAATCGTGTGATGCGTGTTCAGGGAGAACGTTTTTTCCCAATAGGAGTTTACTACAGTGCAAAGAAAGTCGAGGAAGGGCTGAAAATATTTTCCGATGCGGATGTTCCGATAAACACATTTCACTGCTACGGAGTTCCTTCGTTGGCAGGGCTGGACGCCTGCCTTTCCAATGGCGTGCGTGTGATTCCTGGCGTGAACAATGTGTATGCCGGTTCGCGCGCCGGCGTTAAGAAAGGGGTTTTCACGATCGAGGACCAACGAAAGTATGTGAGAGAGCGAGTCATTCCGGTCAAGGATCATCCGGCAATCATCGGTTGGTATCTGAATGATGAACCCCGCCCGATTCTTGCCGAAAAGATGGCTGATCAGCAAAGATTCTTCGCGCAGATGGATCCAACCCGTCCTACTTGCTCCACATTTGACCATCCTGAATATGTACGTGGATTCATGAAAGGTTTTGACATTCTCGACATTGATCCGTATCCTGTTGGACGTTGGCCGATCCGCACTGTGCTCGACTGGAGTGAATCCATGCGTTCCGGAGCGCTTTCCGTGAAGCCCTTGTGGCTTACGCCTCAGGCGTTCAGCTGGAAATGGTTCCGTATGGGCAGAAGCATGCCTGATGCACGTATGCCTACGCGTGAGGAGTTGGGGGCTATGGTGTGGCAAGGGGTTGTTGCTGGTGCGACAGGCGTGAACTTCTACGGTCCAGGGCACTTTCTCAATGAAAAGAACGCTTCGACAGCCAAGGAAAACTTTGCGATTCTCAGTCATGTAGTGAAGGAATTGCGTAGGGTTGCTCCCGCCATTGTTTCGCCTGAGACGCCAGTGCGTATTGATGGGGTGCCTTCTCCTCTTCGCACCAGGGCCTGGAGACTTGGAAGCGACAGTTATGTGCTGGTGGTCAATCCCGAACCGAAGCCGGTCAAGGCGAAGCTGAAACTATCCGAATGTTTTGTAAAGTCCAATGTTGAAGCAGGTGCCGGATTGAAGCTTGCTGGCGGCAATGTGCTGAAGGTGGACTTCGCGCCGATCGGCTATGGTGTGCTGCGGCTCGGCAGATAGATACTTTGATTTGGCGCTTTGATCTGAAAAGGAAAGCTGGTGCGTATGAAGATCGGCAGAAGGGCGTTTCTGGCATCGTCAGGGGCGTTTGTGGCATTGAGAGCGCGTGGGGCGGAAAAGCCGCTTTGGACTGCAGGCATTGTTACGGATACGCACGTGAAGCGTACTCGCGAAAGCTGTGATCGCGTGAGGATGGCGTGTGATCTGTTTGCGAGAAAGGGGGTGGATATTGTCGTCAACTGCGGAGATATCGCCGACCTCTACTATCCAGAAGCTTATCCTATCCTTAAGGAGATTACCGATGGCGCATTCCCGGTGAAGCCTCCGAAGAAGATTTGGGTGTACGCAAACCATGACTGGTGCGGACGCAAGGACGAACCATGGGAAAAGGTGTTTGCCGATGTGAAGCGTCTTCTCGGCGGAACGCACGGGTTCTACGACCTGATAGACATGAAGGGTTTCCCGCTTCTGGTGTTTCCGCAGTTTCTGGATTTCGCCCGGGCCGAGAAGATGATCCGGGATGTCTGCGCCGATCCCAGATACGACGGTAAGCCTATTATCCTTTTTGATCATGTGCCGCCGTACAACACGACGGACAATTCGATGAGGTGGGGCGACGAGAACAGGTTGGCATTGTATTCAAAGTTCCCAAGACTGGTTGTGGTGTGTGGACACGCGCACAGCTCGCTGCGCAGCGAACAGAACATCTGGCAGGGGGCGTTCAGTGTGGTCGGCATGGGATGCCTTGCGGGATGGGCGGGACGCGCCGTCGGAAGACCGCCGGAAGGCGCTCCAAGTTTCGGCGCAGTGGTGTTGGAGGCTTTCAGCGACCGTCTGGTGTTCAGGAGGTTCAATGTGCGTACCGGCAGAGAGTATCGTGCGCACGCTCCGTGGACGATTCCATTCCCGTTCGATCCCGCTACCGCACCCTATCGCAGGGACCGTGCCGTTAAGAACGAACCAAAGCCCCAGTTTCCGCCGGACGCAAAGCTTGAACTGGAGGCGGAGACTCCTTTTTCCGCGCTTAAGCTCAAGTTTCCTGCGGCAGGCGGCGACAGCGGTACGTACATCTACCGCGTTGACGTCTGGGCGCAGAAGGGAAAGGCGGCGAGGATTGATCTGTTCGGGCAATTCCATCTTGATGTGTCCGAAAGGAATTCTACAGTCGTGCGCCAATTGGAGTCGGCGTATTTTGAGCCGGGTGAGAGGTATCGCCTGCGCGTAACTCCGTGCAACTGTTTCGGCGGTGAAGGGCGGCCGATTGAGGCGGAGTTCACTACGCCGCCCAAGTCTGAATACGGATGGGGCGTGGTGTTTGAGAGTTCCGATCCGATGAAAGATTGTCCGTATTTCCTAGGCAAGGAGGGAGGCAGGCGACTCGAGTCCAAGGATGGATGGTATCAAATGGATAACAGGAATTTCAGGCTTGAGTTTCCGGAGGAATGCTGGCGCGGAACGGGAGAGTTCCGGTTTACGGTCGACATGGAGACGGAACAGGGGAACGGGCGCACATGGACAATCCTGCTGCGAAATCCTAAGCCGAGCCGGAACGCCAATGCCAGGATATTCACGCCCACAGGAGTCTCCGGCAACTCCCGGTATGTAATTACGTTCAGGAAGACTGTTGCAAAGTTCAGATATTGTCTGCTTGTGCGTGAAGGAGACAAGGGTAGGATCCGGTTCAACCATGTAAAGATCGAGCGCCGGACATAAGGCGCTATTAGGGATCCTGAGAAGAGTGGAACGATGTTGCTCTCGTTAGATTTTGTTGCGATTTTCGGGGGCTTGTTGTATACTACAGAACATTGTTTTTAAGGGTTGC
>JAGBFY010000272.1 GCA_017936245.1 Kiritimatiellia bacterium | reverse complement strand
GGGTGAGATGCGGTCCATGATCATTGCGATCGCTCCATCGCCGGTGATGTTGCAGGCGGTACCGATGGAGTCGGTGGCAACATAGAGCGTGATCATCAGCGCAAGCTGTGCCTGGTCGAAGCCGAGCATTGATTCGAGAATTCCGAGGGCTGCCATCACTGCACCGCCGGGAACTCCGGGTGCCGCCACCATCACGATGCCGATCATTGCGATGAATCCGGCAAATGTTGCGACATTTATTTGAGCGGTCGTGCCGGCCATAAGCAGAAGGGCGACGGCGCAGGATACAAGCTTGACCGTTGAGCCGGCAAGGTGAACGGTTGCGCAGAGCGGCACTACGAAGTCTGCTGTTTCGGGGCTGACCCCGTTCTTGATGGTCTGGGCGCGGGTGACGGGGATTGTCGCTGCGGATGAGGATGTTCCAAGTGCCGTGAGATATGCAGGAAGCATCGTATAGATCGCCTTGAGGGGGTTCTTGCGGGCGATGGCTCCTGCGATGCAGAACTGCACAAGGATGACCACAAACGTGAGTAGCGTGAATACCGCGATGATGGCGGCGAATGCGGCAAGGACGGTTTTCGTCTTTCCGGCGGCTGTCATATCAAGGAATATGCCGAAGATGTAGAACGGGAGAAGCGGAACGAGTGCGACTGAGATCGCCTTGGTGATGATTGTGCGGAATTCCACAAATCCGCGCTTGAGAATATCGGATTCAGCGAAAATCATGCCGAGGCCCATTATGAACGACACAACCAATGCGCTCATCACATCCAGCATTGGCGGAATTTTGATGGTTACATATGGTGCGAACGTTTTTGCAGCTTCTTCTACCGCCTTCGCCGCGTCGGCCGATACGAGCGATGGAAATGCCGCCACAGATACGAAATATCCGAGAAAACCGGCGAAGAGGGTGGAGGCGTATGCGATCGACACCGTACAAAGGAGCATCTTGCCAGCTCCGTGTCCGGTCTCTGCGATTGCCGGCGCAACAAGCCCGACAATGATCAGCGGCACCATGAACTTGATGAACTGGTCGAAGACGGAGGTGAATGTATTTACGCCTCTTACGATTTCAGCTGGAACAAATCCACCGATTGCGATTCCGAGGATGATTGCCACAGCGATTCTAGGGAGCAGACCGAATTTGATTTTTTTCATAACGACCATAGATTATATCAAAACAATTCCATGTTCACATTATCTCTTGATGGGCGCGTATTTTATTATACTTTCTATTGTGCCTTGAGTGAATTCAGAATTTTTGGTGCTTGCTGACGCATGTTTTTCGTGCGCCATTGCGATGGCGAAACGCCGGTCTTTTGGCGGAAGAATTTCCAGAACGCCTTGGCGGAGGAAAATCCGCAGAAGTTGGCGATGGCCGCCATGTCCATTTGGGATTTCGCAAGAAGGCCTTTGGCCTTATCTAGTCGTACGGTCTGAATTTCGTCAAGGATCGAATGCCCTGTCGTCTGGCGGAAGCGCATCTCGGCCATGCGGCGTGAACATTTGAATACAGTCAGCGCATTGGCGGATGAAATCCCTTCACAGGCGTGTCGGCGGATTAGTTCCATTGCTGCGGCCACTTCCGGATCGTAACGGGTTGATGTTCTGGTCGATGCGCGACGGATGATGTCTGCCGGGCCGAACGTGAGCCGTACGGGCGCGTAGCTTGATTTTCCCCGTTTGATGATGTCGTCAAGCGTCCGGGCGGCAAGTTCGCCTGCAAGCATAAAGTCTGGTTGGATGCTGGTCAATGTCGGAGTCGAGTGTTCGCAGACGGGAGTGAAATTGTCAACTCCGCATACTGCTATATCCCGCGGAATGTCGAAGCCGGATTGTGCTGCTGCGGTCAGTATTTCTGCCGCAACATTGTCGTTGGCGGCAAAGATCGAACATGGTTTTGCAATGGTCTCTATCCATTTCCTCAGAGATTTCTGCCATGAGATGCTCTGCAATGAACCCTTCCCGGTGAAAACGTTGCAGGTCTTGCCGTTCAGTTTGAGCGCTTCCTTGAATCCGCGTTCGCGGTCATCGCTCCAGAATCGAGGTTGCGGGTAGGGCACATACGCAAAATTGGGATGTCCGGCGACAAGAAGTTCTTTCGCCGCGAGCCGTCCGGTTGCGACTGAATCGTGGCTGATGCAGGAAACATCCTGAGGAAGCGTCAGCGGATTGCGGTCAAGATAGACTGTGGGTATTCTGTTGAAAATATCCGGATTGATATCATGATAGCCACCGCCGCACTCAATGATGACACCGATCGGATTCCAGAACTCGTAAAGAGCTTGAACGGATTTGGGAG
>JAGBFY010000271.1 GCA_017936245.1 Kiritimatiellia bacterium | reverse complement strand
CTGAGTATCCACGTCGTCACGCGTGGCGCGCACCATCGCAGGACGGCGCAACATCATTACGACGTCGGCATCCTGTTCGATTGCACCGGAGTCACGAAGGTCGGAGAGTTTCGGGACCTCGTTCTTGTCGCCGCGCTGTTCGTTAGCACGGGAGAGCTGGGAAAGGACGATCACCGGGATCTGCAGCTCCTTCGCCATCGCCTTGATCTGGCCGGAAATCCGGCTCACCTCAATCTGACGGCCTTGCTTCGACGCCTCACGGCACTGGCAGAGCTGAAGGTAGTCGATCACGATAAGTTCGATGTTGTGCTGGCGCTTCATGCGACGGGCGCGGGCGCGGAGGTCTGCGATGTCGAGACCGCTCGCGTCGTCGATGTATATCGGTGCGCTCTTGAGCTCGCCGGCAGCACGCAACAGTGCCGCGGTCGCTTCGGACTTCTCGTTACGCGTCATCAGGTTGCGGGCGATGCGCCATGCGCTTACATGGGCGCGTCCTGTCAACATACGCTTTGCGAGGGACGTGGTGTCCATTTCGAGCGAGAAGATCATCACGGGATGCGGTCTGTTGTTCTCGCCCTCGAACGGCTTTCCGTTGATGTCCCTTCCGAGCGCGACGCACTCGGCGATGTTCATCGCGAATGAGGTCTTTCCGACGGAAGGACGCGCCGCGATGACGATCATCTCCGCCTTCTTGAGACCGAGAAGCTTTTCGTCGATGTACTTGAAGCCCGTGGGAAGGCCTTCGATCATTCCGGTGGACTCGAAGAGTCGCTCGATGGAACGGAACGTATTGTCCATCGCCGTCTTCCAGTCGAGACGCACCGAGGCCTGTCCGCCGATGCCGAGGAACGCCGTCTCGGCCTCGCCAAGAATGACGTCGGCGTTGCGTCCGTCGCCGCCGTAGCACTTGCGCTCCGTCTCGCGGGCAGTGTTGATGAGTTTGCGCAACACATGCTTCTGACGCACGATGTCTATGTAGTATTCCGCATGTGCGGAGGTGGGCGTGGACGCGACAAGATTCTCGACGGCGGTCGCGCCGCCGACGGCCTCAAGCCTGCCGAGCGCACGAAGCTGCTCATTGAGAGTTACCGCGTCGACAGGCATGGTCGCTTGCAACATCCCGAGGAGCGTCTCGAAAAGCACCCTATTCTTGGGATTGTAGAACGAATCAGGTTCCAGACCATGCGTAAGGCATATGTCGAGAACGCGCAAATCCTCACCGAACTCGGCATCGATGAGAATCGATCCGAGAACGCCTCTCTCCGCCTCTTCGCTGTGCGGAGGTGTCTTTATGTCTTCTTCCATATGCCGCCCATTATAGCAGAATGCCGCCCGATGGGCGGCATTCCGTTATCATCAATTATCAACAGCCTATGCAGGCTTCGATAACATTAGGCCTTGGGAGGAAGGATTGCATCCTTGAGAGCCTTGCAAGCGACGAGCTTGACGACCTTCTTGGCCTTGACCTTGACCATCTCGCCTGTCGCAGGATTGCGGCACGTACGGGCAGGACGCTTGACGAGCTTCACCTTGCCGATGGCGGGAAGGGTGATGCCCTTTTCTTCCTGCTTGGCGCCCTTGACGGCGATGTCAACGAGCTTCTCGTACACGGCGACTGCCTGCTTCTTGGAGATGCCGGCGGCCTCAGCGAGAGCTGCCATGATGCCACTCTTGGTGGTAGGAATGAGTTCTTTCTTAGCCATTTCAGTTGTTTCCTTATAAGGTGTCAAGGGTGAATCCCTTCGACAACTGCGTAAGATACTGTTTTTGCGATTTTTTTGCAAGAGGAATTTTGAAAAATGTGCGGAAAGACATGCGGATTTGAACAGCGTTTTTTTCACAAAGCCAAAGAGAAAAAGATCACACTCTCAAGTCCCTGCGGACACCCGTTCAATGCGGATTCGCCCAAAACGGATCCTTCCCGCACAGCCTTCACGCACCAGAAGATAGTAATCGTGATTTTCATCAGACTTTTCGAAATCGAAAACATACCGCATCATGCCTGAATCGCCGAACGGGGTGGACACACGCCCCATGGCATTCTTGAGCGGCTTTGGATTGCGCAGAACCATCGTCCATGTCGGCAGATTCTCCTGAACCGTATGAATGTCCGCAACAAAACGGAACTTCGTGCCCTTCGCCCCTTTCCACACACACTTTGGAAACACCAACCGTGCATCGCGCCCGTCCATTTCGTAGAAATCACCCTTGCGCGGCACCGGCCCTTTCCCGGCAAGGCCAAAGAGGAACGGACAATCCTTCATCGGATCGGCACTCTCCCACACAATCGATGCCGACTCTGATGCCGGAGCGTCGTATTCCAAAGAAACACACTTGCCTTCCGTGCCGATGAAATTCACCGGCGAGACACGGAATCGGTATTTGCCGCCATCGCAAAAGTAGACGTCGGCAAATTCCATATCATACTTTTTCGGACGCTCGGACTCCAGCTGCCACGCATCGCCAAAGAAATCACGGCGGGCATGCATCATCCATTTACCATTGTTCCCGAGACGTTCAAGACGCACCCGGTACGCAAACGGACGCGGTTCACCGACCGCCGCCGGCACAGTGAGCATAACACCGCCGGCCTTCAGCGGAGAAAGTTTAAGGGCAGCATCCGGAGCGAACGCCGGTTTCGGCATATTCCGGTTGCGCCGCTCCAAAGCATACGGCGCCGTTGCAGGATCGTGCGGCCACGGCACCATCCATGGATTTCCCGCATGGTACTCTTCGCCGTTGCGCACGTCAAACCTGCGGAAGACGATCTTCGACGCATACACATCCACAATCAATACGCCGTAGTTGTTCATGCGCCGGACATTGCTTCCGACAATCCCGTCGCGCCCGTCGCCCCAGTTCTGGAGACACCCCGCATTGACGGATGTAAAAGCCCCCTGCCATATCGCACGCTCGTCAGACAGCGAGCCGTGCGTATGTCCGGAAATGTTCACCACCTGCGGATACTTGCTGAATATCTTCGTCTTTTCCGGATGTCCGCGCCCCGTGCGCGTCGTGCCCGCCGGAGGAATATGAGCGAAAACAAATACAGGTTTGCCGGGATTTGCCGCCGACGCCTCGGCGATCATCCGTTCACAACACGCCAGATCCAGACCCTCGGTCATCGTCTGCGGCAAGACCACATACGGAAAGCCCTTGATTGTGCCTTGAGCGTACGGACCGTTGGATGCGCCGATAAGCCGCTGCATATCGGCAAATGCCGCCGTGGCATGCCGGTGCCAATCCTTTCGCGGAGAGTTTTTGTATTTGAAGAAGTCATGTCCGGCATAGACAAACAGTTCTTTCGGACGGTCGGCGGCGGCAACTTTCGCATACACCTCGTCCACCGTTTCACGATATGCCTTATACCCCGTAGGATAGTGATAATCCGCCACATCTCCGACGTTCACGATCATGTCAACGCCATGATTCCTGAAAAGCCGGTATGCCAGTTTCACCCGCCGGCAAGAAGCTTTCGTCTCGCCGATATGCGTATCGGTCAGCACGCCCATGCGCAAAAGCGGCTTTTCTTCAGCGAACGCCGCAAGTGCGCCGGCAAAAGGTATCGATCCCACACAACCTATAAACCGCCGTCTTCCAATTTCCATGTCAACACTCCTTTTGCAGCCAATACCTATCTGACAAAATCAAGCTCTACATTCTCTGAGAAATTCTCCGAACGGAGAGTCTTGGCCTTTACGTTGCGTATAGTGAAGTTTCTTGTAGGAAGGCGCGAATCCCCATGGAGAGCGTAGATGCTCAACACAGAATCCGCCGTCACGTTCTCAACCTTCACCCCATCGATACGCGTAAGCATACGCTCCCTCGCAGGATACCTGCCCCACTGATAGTCAAGATTCGTTATCAGGCTGATCAGATGGTTGATTTCCGCCGTCACCGTCACGTTCGACACTGTTATGTTCTCAATGTACGCACCCTTCCGGTCACTCGTCTTCACCCGAAGCATGGCGTTTGCGCGTTCAGTAATCCGGCAGTCGTGCAACAGGATGTTCCGCACACCGCCGGATACTTCACTGCCTACCCCCAAAAGCGTAACACCTCTCTTCACGGTGCAGTTGCGTATGGTCACGTTCTCGCAAGGGACACCTACGCGTCTCCCGTCGCGGTCACGACCGGACTTGATGACGAACGCATCATCTCCCTGATCAAGCGTGCAATTCTCAATAAGCACATTTCTAGAAGAATTGACATCAATGCCATCGTTGTTATGCCCTCTCGCGCGAATGTCGAGCCCGCTGACATGAACACCGTCGCACAAACGCAGATGGACGCACCAAAGCGGGCTATACCGTATGCGAAATCCGTCCAGCCTGACATTGCCGCACCTCTCAAACTCTATGAAGCTGGGGCGCACCCTTGCCTTGCACGGATCCTTGAAACGGCGCTCATCCACCGGAACATCATTTTCTCCCCAATAATAAAGTTGCCGCTGATTCTCATCCATGATTGCATTGTCGCGCAGGAACCAGTCGCGCCATAACGCCATT
>JAGBFY010000270.1 GCA_017936245.1 Kiritimatiellia bacterium | reverse complement strand
TCATAGGCACGTCATCGAGGAGCCTCGTTGGACTGATGAAGAACTCAACAGGTTCGCGCCGGTGTTTTCGGAGTTAGCCAAACATCCATCGATGAAGAATTCGTTTTTTCTGGTAAATGCCGCTCCGCGAAAGGAAAGGTTGGGGTGGACGGATGATGTGGCATGGTCACGCTTCACCGATAGCATTTCTGCGGTCGCGCGACTTGCGAAGAAGGTGGGATTCGCCGGTGTGCTTACGGACTTTGAGGACTACTGGAAGAAAAGGCAGTACAAGTGGCGTGAAGGAGACCCTGATTGGGAAGCCGCCAAAACAATTGCCCGCAAGCGCGGCGCGCAGGTGTTTGGCGGTGTGTTCAGGGCGTATCCAGAAGCGACGATATTCTCTTTCCAATTGCTTACGACAGATACTCAATACGCAAATTCAGACGATCCTGTCGCTCTCATGGAGGAGAAGCGCGATTTGTGGCCATCGTTTGTGAATGGTATTTATGATGTCATTCCGCCATCGGCAAAGATCGTTGACGGGAACGAAAGTTTTGGCTATCTCGCTCGCGCTTCACGCAATGATTTTTACCGCAGTGTGCGAGATCAGGTGTCTGGTGTGCTACCGCTTGTTGCAGAGGAGAATCGAGTGAAGTACCGGTCTCAAACCAGCGTGAGTTTTGGCCTGTATGTGGATTCCTATGCATTGCCGACCAATTCCCCGTATTATTTTGGACCTGTTCGAGGTAAGAGGATTACGCATTTTGAGGAGAATCTGCGGCAGGCGACAAAGTGTGCCGATGAATACGTTTGGTTCTGGGGCGAGAAGGGGTTTTGGATAGACTGGCCGGAAACGGTAAAGGATCATAATCCCTCCTGGCGCGATATAGCCGGCCGCACATGGCGCGAAAAGTATGTTAATGGTGCATGGGGGAAAATCAAGACATGGAATGATACGTTGGACGGCAATTTTGATCTTCTGCTGCGGGGCGTGAAAGATCCTGCAGGATGCGTCCGCGAGGAATATGCGAAGCAGAATGCCAACGGCACATTCAAGGATGTCTTTGCCGGACGCAAGCTCAATGTGGAGCCAAACGGCAATGCATCGGCACGTTTCAAGAAACTTGCTGTTGACGGTTGGTATGGATTGCGGATAAAAGGACGGGGAGAAGTGGTTCGTGGAAATGTATATTTCCAGTATAACGGAGCATGGCGTTGGAAACTTGGTGGAATCCGCTTCAGATTCGAGGCTCCGGATGTTGAGGGATGGCGCGATGGCGTGGCGCTTGTTCGCATTCCTGATGGTGCGAATGACATATATGTCGCACTTGATGCCGGGAAGGACGAGAAGGTCCGAAAGGTGGAATTCAAGGATTTTGAGGTGTTTCGGATGAAGTGATGGGGAGGTGATGATGGCAAAATGCGATTCGGTATGGTTCGCCGGATATGGCGTTGCCGTTCTTTCCGGCTTCAAGCGCAACATCGGCTTTGCAATCACGTTGCAGTAAGATGAATTGATCGGGGATAAACCCTGAAAAGAGTGATAATTTAGGGTGGATAAGGGGTATTATGTAAGTTAATGCTATTTTGTGCATGTGCGTGAGAATTAGTCCAAACCATATTCTCAATTGGAGTCTGCGGCATTTTAGCC
>JAGBFY010000003.1 GCA_017936245.1 Kiritimatiellia bacterium | reverse complement strand
CCTCCAAAACCCGCCTCAGGGTGAGCGCGAACCGTCTTTGGCAGGGCGGCAGTTTGCGGATGCGGTTGCGCATCCTGCGTTCGCGTGAACGCTTCCGCTCATCCCGATCGAGCCATGAAACCATCGCGGCTACGCTTCCGTATCTCATCGCGCACCTCCTTTCGCGCTTACGGGGTGGATGGTCGGAAACGTTCCGTCAAACTGGCCTCGAATTTGACGGAATCGACGGATGTGGCTCATTGGCCGCAAGAGACCAAAAGTGCGCAAAGTTGAAGTGATAAATCGTCTCAATCTTGTCTTGGAAGGATGGGGAAGGTATTTCAGGTGCGGGAAATTCGCACGCACGGTTTGAAGAGGGGGTATCCGCATCGAAAGAACCGAGGCGGAATGCTCTACTCCACAGCATGTAGTCGTTTTTGAGGGCGACGAAAAGAAAGAAAGTTTGTACAAGATGAAGAAGGCGTATTGATGCCATATGCCTTAAATCACTGAAACACCGGATCCGTTCATCCAGACCCAGAATCAGGCGAACTAAAAATCAAAACAAGCCCACACACCCTTGAGAATTAGTCCGAACCTTATTTTCATTGACTTTTCGAGCCTTGTCCCGAAAGAGGTGAGACTTCGATTTTCGGTTGAAAAAAAAAAGTTTTTGATATTATGCTCTCCCGTTGTGAAATTAGTTCAATTCAAGGAGTTTGCATATGTCGAAGAATGTCCGTGAACTGCGTTTAATGCTGCGCAGTATATTTACTGTTCTTGCGGTTTCTGGATCGCTTTCCGTTTCGGCAACGGAATACTTTGTTTCGAAGAAGCGTCCGGACGACAGTGGTGACGGGTTGACCGTAGAAACCGCAAAGCGCACGATTCAGGCAGCTGTTGACCTTGCTAAAAATGGCGATGTTGTTACTGTACTCCCCGGCATTTATGATGAGGGCGAGGGGTCGTATTATTCCGCTACGGAAGTGGCAGAGACAAGAGCCCGAGTCGTTTTGACGAATCAGGTGCATCTTCGGTCTTTTGCGGGGCGAGAGAAGACCTTCATCAAAGGGCTTCGTACTGACCTAGGCGAGGAAAAGGATCTTCGATGCATAGCTCTTGGGATCCAATCTGCGATTGTAGAAGGGTTTACGCTTTGCGGCGGTGGTACAAAATGGGGTGGAGGAGTATTGTCTGAATCATGGCACAAATATTTCATTTGTGACTGCGTAATCTCAAACAATGTCGCTAGAGATGGCGCTGGAGCATATAGAGGAACATTGATAGGGTGTCTAGTCACGGACAACACGGCTAGCAATCGTGGTGGCGCAATTTTTCAGGCAAATGCGCACAATACAATAATATGTCACAATTCCAATCCCAAATCCCATATAGCCTATTGCAAGACATTGGTCAACTGTTCAATATTTGAAAACGAATTGACAGGATCATCTTGGAGTTCTCAATACTCTGAATTGAAATTGTACAATTGCCTCATCTTTGGAAATGCAGGAAATTTTGGGGATCCAGGATATTCGATAGCTAAAAACTGTGTAACGGACCGTTCCTCAAGTGAGTTCAAAGAACCTGTCGATTGCAAATTCGAATCCACGGGGCATAATTTGGTAGCGTCACCTTTTAAGGACTTTCGTCTTTTAGAAAATGCTCCAGCAGTTGGTGCGGGAAATGCTGAATTTCTGACTAAAATATCATTTGAGAATGGCATAAAGGGATGGACGGAATATCTTGAAGAAAAATACAGATACAAGGATTTTAAGGGACAGGATATTGCCGAATCTGGTGTTGTAAACTGTGGTGCAGTGCAGGAAACCTTCAATCCAACGGGAGGATGTGTTGTTTTCCTCGGAGATACCGGTGCTTACTTGACGACATCAGCTGGACGGTTGCCCCTGACGAGTCGCGGCTCCTACGCTTATGCCGAAACGTATCCAACCCAGTGGTCTGTAAAGGCGACATTTTCAAGCGGCAAGCCACTTTTTAAGTATGAGATCACTCCAGCATATACCAAACAGCTTTGCCACTATCCGGAGTTTGATGAAACATTCCGTTTCGCGCCGCCGCCGCAGGATGTGGAAGTGACCAACCATGTTTATGCCTCCCATGATGTTTATTATGTGAATGCTTCGTCATTGGCTGAGAATCCAGATGGACTTACTCCTGAAACTGCTTTCACAACAATACAGGATGCAGTGGATGTGGCATCTAGCGAGTATTCGAGAAGGTCGTATATTTCCGTTGCGCCTGGAGTATACGATAAAGGAGGAGTGATAGATTACGGCATCTCAAATCGCGTGGCGGTGAATCGAAAGACGGTTCGGATTGTGTCAACACATGGTGCAGAACGTACATTCATAGTTGGGGCTCCGGATCCTGCTACAGGTGGATATGGTCCCAATGCTGTGCGGTGTGTGTCGTGGTACCACAGTGGACGTGTAGGTGGCTTGCAAGGGTTTACATTGACTGGTGGCTATACAGGTATTACTCCTGAAGGAGTGAATCAATTCACGACTTCAGCAGCGGCAGGTGGCTACTATGGATCGTGTGAGCATGTTTTGGATTGCATTATCACCAACAATCATGCCCATTGGGCATCTGCAACAAAAAGTGGGTATTTCTTTCGTTGTTTGATTGCAGATAACACAACAGTGCATCAGGGGACGGTATGGATGTCCGAACTTATGTCATGCATTGTCAGGGATAATGTGGTTGGATATGAAGTGACGCCGAGTGTCCTCTGGAATTCTACAGTTGCGAGGTTTTGTACGGTAGATGGCGCCATTGGCAGCAAGACGCTTTTATATGCATCAATTCTGCTCGGAAATCATCATGTCACATCGAACTGCCGTTTGGATAACAGCATAATATGCGGAGCGGATCTTGCCGAAGGTGTGACTGTTGAGAACTGCCTTTTCAAGGATCCATGTATTGCTGGAACGGATGACTGGCGAATTCTCTCCTGTTCACCTGCGATAGCTCATGCCGATCTTGCGGATCTGAGGGATCATCTATCTTATACTTCAGGCGATTACTCCGGCCGCCCACTAAGGTTCTCTCCTGATGGATTGATGACCGCTGGTGCGTGCCAGTGGCCTGTTCAGGCGGTTTCCGTTGCAGTGAGCCGTGGCGGACCGCAACCGCTTACCGTCACAGGCGGAACGGTTGGAACGAACGCGCTTGAGAACGCCGCTACGATTACGGTTACGGCTCAGAAGAAGTCCGATGCCGGAAGACGCTTCCTCGGTTTCACCGTTGACGGCGTTGATTATCCTGCCGACCAGCTGACCTGCACGGTTACGCAATCTGGCGAGCCTTCGGGCTGCATCTCGATCATTGCGAACTATTCGTCAGTTCCGATGGCTGTCATTCTGCGGTAAAGCAGACGAGAGGATGTTTTTGTGAGGATTCTTTTGTCCATTTGCGCAGGAGTGTTCCTGTGTGCCTCCGTTTTTGCTGACGGAAATCTGTTCGACAATCCTGAGTTTGATGAACCGAATGCTGTGTGGAAGGTTGGCCGCAAGGGACGCACGGAGCGTATCGAAACGGCTCCAATGAGCGGGGAGTGGATATACCGCACCACAGGCGAATCTTATCTGTTCCTCAGCGGTTCGCCTCGCAGTTACGAACCGGATACCGAATATACGATGGAGGTGAAGGCTCGAGGCGTTAAAGGCAAGGCAACTCTCAACGTGCTTGAGCTGTTTCGCAAGCCCAACGGCAAGGTGGGTGAAGGGGTGCATGTGGCGGATAAGGTGCTTCTTGATGAAGAGTTCCGTACATATCGCTTCCCGTTTGTTTCTTCGAAGCATCCACTATTCTCATTTGCCTTCTATAAATGGGATCCGCGGACTGGAGATGGCGGCATAGACATTGCATCCATAAGGCTTTATAAAGGGCGGTTGCCAACACTTGAGTTCCGTCCGCTCAATCGAGTTGGACGGAAAACCCCAGTTGAAGGGACTTCCGTACCGTTGCCGGTCAATGCGTATGGACGCAGACGAGATCGCCTTCTTGCGCTTGCGATGGTCAATCGCGATAGGGACATCCGGGAAATCCAGGAGTTTTTCAATGGCTTGAATGTTGAGGTCGACGTGCTCTCGACCACAGGCAAGGATCAGGATATCTACGAAACCGACACCCCCAGAAAACTAGTCGAATGGCGACTTGCAAAGAGTGAATACAAACTTTTCGTCGTGCCCTCCAGGGCGGCGGCCCGTATCGGTGAAAGCCTTTATGCCGCCATAACGAATGGAGTTCACTCAGGCGCCGGGCTTTATATGCTCAATACTCCGTACCCGGGAAGGTTTGAGTCGATTCTTGCCTTGTCATCGCCAAAGACGCCGCCCGGCGATGCGCTGTCCCGCGCGTTCCCATATGGTATATTGAATCCGAAGGATGTTGATTTTAACCCTGCAAATCTTGCTGAAGGTAAATTTGGCAAGGGGCGTGTAATTGTCGAAAAGGCTCCGCGCACTGGCATATTGAAGCTGTGCCTTAGGCATTCGGTATCCGGAACAGTAATGTTTCCGTTCGGCGGTTTTGCCGATCCGTATCTTGCCCGTATCATGTATCGTGCGGCAGGTATGGATGGTTTCGACGAGCAAGATGTGAATAATGTGGAATGGTCGGCTGTCGATGTGTCAGGAACGATCCGCAGATCAGGTGTCTCTAAAGACCTGGATGCCGCTTTTATGGCGGCACAATCGGCATTTACCACGTCTGGACGGCACTTTGTCTCTTTCTGGAAAAAGGATATGGCTGGTAATGTCCTTGACTATGACGCGTCATCGTTTGAGAGGGCTGGGCCGCGCATATTAGCCTTTGTCCCTGTTGTCGAGTCGGTGTCAGGGGATGGATGCGCCGTATTTACGGTTGAGACGAATGATGCATCGGATTGTGCTCTTGTCTGGACGCTGGAGGATTTTTCTGGAAGGGTGATTGAGATCGGTCGTGTTATGCCTGGTTCTCGCTTTGAGGTGCCTGTTCGTCGCCTCTACACGAATATGGGATTCGTAAAGCTGCAGTTGCGGCAGAAGGGGATGGTGAGGGATGTCAGGGTTGCCCCTGTGTATGCCCGGGACAAGGATCGTGAGCGCACCAATGGCGATTTCACTCCTTCGATCTGGGGTGCGATGTATTCATTGAGCCGTGACACGTTCAAGCAGTTCGACAGACATCTTGAGGATGTTGGTTTCAGGGCGAGTGTACTTCCTGTTCCACAGGGAGGATTCGCGCAGACGCTCCGGAACGGAATGGCCGTCGGCGGCAACGATCTTGGTGAAGGATCGGTGTTCCGTCCGTTTGGACAGAAGGGCAACGTGCGCATAGGCGGCATAAACACGAAACGCGGGCGTGAGAAGATGCGCCGTTATGCGTCCGCTACGGCAAAATGCGCCGCACCATACGGTGTTACGCAATACGTGGTGACGGATGAACCGAATTTCACATTGCGCCGTACCTCCGACGAACTTGATGAACATCCAGAGAACATCGCCGAATACCGCAGACGGATGGCGGAGAAATACGGTAGTATCGCACGATTCAATGCGCGGCACGGCGCTTCCTATTCCAGCTTCGACGAGTTGAGCCCCGCTCGGATCGCAGAGGCGAGGAGTACAGGGAAGTTCGCCGAATTCATTGAATGGCGCAATTTCAATGCAGACCGCTGGTGCGAAGCGATAGGATTGATCTGTGATGAGGCGAAAAAGCAGGATCCAACCGCCCGTGTTTCGCTTGCTAACTCTTTCGGGCAGACCGCTCTTTCGGCAAACGACTATTGGAAACTGCTTACGAAAACGGGGCTGGACTTTTCCAATGAGTATACTGCAATGGTCTATTTTGGACGCGACGCCATATACAATTTCGACGAGTTCTACCGCTCGTTCCGTCCCGATATGCGACTGTGGGGCTATGTCGGATACGGAATGTCCAAAACGCAGGTGCGTTTCATGCCATGGTGGTTCGCCGCCCATCGGTATGGAGGGTTCACCTGGTTCTCGGCTTGCGGACGTGATTTTCGGATATTCGAGCAGCCTTCGCTTGCCTATACGCAAGATGCGACCGACTTGAAATCGGAGCTGAAGTCTTCACGATTGATGGATGGCCTTGGCAAGCTCTTCCTTTCCGCACAGTGGGCGAAGCGCGATATAGCCATCTACTATTCGCATGAATCGCTTCTTGTGGCGACGCTTCTTGGAAAGGAGACTTCCTCATTCGAGATTTTAGATAAGGGACCTCTGCATGATTACATGTATTCCCGTCAGGGAGCGCAGTACATCGTGGAGGATATGCTCTATCAGTTCGATTTCGTTTCGCCGGAACAGGTTTCAGCTGGTGTTCTTGATGGACGCAAGGTGCTCATAATGCCACGCATCAAGGCACTTTCAGATGTCGAGATTGCCGCGCTCAGCCGATTCGTCAAAGCAGGGGGCCGTATTGTTGCCGATGAGCTTCCTGGTGAATATGATGAACTGGGCAACAGACGCAAAACGCTTCCTTTTTCCACCGATGAGGTGCATGTCACAGGCTCCAACTTTGACGATCTGAATAAGCCGCAGCGTGCCGGAATGCTTGATGTTCTCAGCAAGGCCAATGCAATGCCTGTTTTGACATGCAGAGAGATTGTTTCAAAAACCGGCAGAGAGGCTATGCGCTTTGTTGCAGGGGAAGCGGATGTTTTCGTTCTTTTGCGCATGCCGGGTAGGTCTAAGGGTGTTGAGAAGGATGTTTTTGAGCTGCCGGTAAAAGGGCATGTGTATGATTCCGTGGCTGGACGATACCTTGGCCGTTCCAAACAGATTGAAGTCGAATGGGGAGAAGGCGATGCCGCCGTATATTCGGTGCTGAAGTCTAAGCCATCTTCCTTGCGTGTTGAAGGGGTTCCAGAGTCGGTAAAGAGAGGTGAAGAGTTGAAGATATCTGTTGCTCTTGATGCCGCTGGTGTTGCCCCGGATACGGTTTTCAATGTAAGGTTCGTGTCGCCTTCCGGAGAGTGCCGTTTCCATATGCAGCGCAATGTAGATGCACCCAAGGGAATGGCGAAAGTTTTCTTCCCGATGGCATACAACGATGCAGTGGGGGATTGGACAGTTGTCGTCACCGAGGCGATGACCGGCATGTCGGTCGAACGCAAGTTCAGTCTTAAATGATACAATCGGCAGAACGAAGGAAGGCAATGCATATGACATCAGCAGTGGCATTTCTTGCGGCGATGGTGGCGTTTGTTTCGTTTGGCGGTGAATCTTTCGGGTTTGCCTCTTGGAACATCGGACATTTCGCGCTCGGCAAAAAGTGGTATTCGACAATTCCGGAATCCGAGGCTCCAAAGAAGATCGTCGAATATAAGGCGTTTCTGGACAAGGCGGATTTCAAGGTGATCGGCGTTTGCGAGCATGAGTGCTTTGTCGGCACGAACAGTACTTTCGCTGTCGAGAAGACGATACTGGCCGACTGTGACGGCAAGGCTGTCGAGTCGAGTGGGATAGGCCGCCTCAATGCTCTGTACTGGAAGGGGGTTCAGTGCGTCAAAACCGGTACGGTGAAGTTTGAGAAGCACAGCCAGCACCGCTATTACCGGTTTGCGCGTCTGATGATCGATGGACGCGAGGTGTGCTTTGTGATGACGCATCTTGATTGGAACCACATCAAGCCAGGTCACGAACAGGATAGGGCGAGTCAGATAGCAAAGCTGGTTGAGGATTTCAAGGATGAGCCATATGTAGTCATCGGCGGAGACTTCAACACGTGCGTTTACGGGAACAAGGTATGGAGAGATGCACCGGAAGAGTATGAACCATTTAGAAAGGCCGGCTTTTCCGCCGCCCATTGGGGAGAACTGAAGACCTGGCCCGCAAAGGCGCCGGTTCAAAGCATCGACAACATATTTGCCAAAGGATTCGAGATTTCAGATGTCAGGGTGCATGCTGATCCGTCCCTCAGCGACCATGCCCTTATCCGCTGTACACTTACTTTCCGGTAGTCAAGGCTGCAGGAACCGTATTTTTGCGTATGTGCGTCTCGCAACTGCGAGAACGCGGATTTGACAGAAAAAAAAAACAAATATAATTCACATCCGTTTAAAGCGAAGAAAGGACGAAAGCCGTGACAAAAAGAGGGGCACTCAATGGAAAGTCGTATGCGGGAAATCCGCACGTACGGTTTGACGAGGGGAAAATCGCATCGGCATGCACCGCAGCGATTGAGACCGAAGGTCGAAATAGCCCGAGCATCGCGCAGGGCCTACCTTCGCTTCGGAGGGTATCTTGCCGAAGGCAACCCGAAGGGCGCACAAGGGGTGCGCAACGTCGAAGCAAGGGTCTCTACTCTACAGAAAGAAAATCAATAACGTGCATAACTTCTTTGCTGCAGCAACGTTTGTTGCGGCGGTGATGGTGTGCGGGAGCGTTGGCCGCGCCCTCGACGTTCACGGCGGCGACCGATGACGACAACAACGGCTATAACTCGAAGTTCACGCTTTGCTCTGATGTCACATCCGACACCGGCACAAACGACATTCTGCGTCTCCTTGCCCATGGTACGGCGTCCTACTCGTTCATCAGCAATCAGAACGCCAATGTCGCCGCACGTATCTTGTTTGAAGGTGGCGATCTCCGCTCGATCTATAACGACGCCACGAAGTTCCAAGTTGCCGATGGCGCGAAGATACTCCTCCAGAGTGTGGACGGAAATCCGATCATACTGCGCTCCTACGCCTACTCCCGTTATTCGCTTTTCGAGGGAGCGGGAACACTTGAAACAGCCGGCGATGGCGATGTCGTCCTTTTGCAGCACTCGTATGCTCCCGCCAAGACGGTGATGTTTGGCGCGGGCGAAGGCGGTCGCATCGCCTGGGGCAATGCGGGCAACTTCAAACTTGGAGGAAGAATGTGCTTGAAACTGACATCCGATGACATCCTGCCGCACGGAGAAGGGAAAGGCAAGGTGATGATTGCCGTCGGCGAGTATTCCGGGACGGGCACGAGCGAGTCCGCGCCGCTTGTCATTGACCTCAACGGCACTGTCAACACCGTGAACGCCATTGCAATAGGCGGAAACGCTTACTACAGCAAGTGGCATGTCATCACGAGCTCTTCGGCGTTCGTCGCCACGCTGGGTCTGGACGTTTACGAAGACAAGGCCCTTCAAAAAGTAAGATAAGTTAAAAAAGAGTGGTTGGATAATCGATTAATTGAATGCTTTCTTTTGTTTTTTGGAGTGCCTATCCCCATGAAAGGGCGACGGGCAGGTTGCCCGTTGTACGGGTGAGGCGGCGGCGAATCGGGCAGCGAGGACGCTGCCCCTCCCGGTATGGAGGCAAAACGCCCCATGACCAAAACCAAAACGCCCCATGAAGATTTCAAAACGCCCCATGTCCGAAAGGCATGGGCCGCATGACCGAAACAAAACGCCCCATGACGGTTTTCCCTCAGTCACGCAGGTACAACAATCAAGCTCATGCTCTCCGACGGCACCGAACTCACGCACCACGTCTCCTTTGGGGAGTGAGTCGCTAATGGTCAGTCCACAAATCTGCACTTATCTGCAAAAATCAATCTGTGAGGATGAGTGCGGATTTGTGGACACACAAAGAGTTTTACGAGGACTCTTCTTGCGGCGGTGAGAGATTTTGGAGGTTTTTGAAGATGGCGGGGTGGAAAATCTAGGGACATACCCTTTGGGAAGTTAGATAAATTAAAAAAAAAACGGTAAATATTCGGTTAATTGAATATTTTCTTTCGCTCTTGAAGGGACTGTCCCTCGATTTTCCAAATTGGATTTGCTCATTATTATTCTTATTGCTTCAAGGATTCGAGATTGTGCCTTGTTTCACCCGCCAGGCGGATGGTGAAACGCCTGTCTCTTTGTGAAAGAATACCGAAAATGAAGAAAGGGAACCATAGCCGCATTTGTTGGCTATGAAATCCATGCCCAACGAGGATGTGCGCAGGAGGTGCTGCGCCGTCTCAAGCCGAACGCTTCTGATCTCCTGCAGTATGGACCTTCCAATCAGTTTCCGGAAGCGCAGCTCTGCCATGCGACGCGAACATGGGAAGTTATTGACGATGTCATCAGCTGTTAGTCCATTGCATGCTTCCAGTCTGATCCGTTCCGCGGCTTTCGCCACATAGCTGTCATGCTTCACTAAGCGCCGTGTTGATTCCCTGCGCACAAGGCGCAGAGGAGGATACATTACGTGTTCAGGCTTGGCATGAGGGGTGGATATTAGCTGATCGAGGGTTTCAGCCGCAAGGCGACCGGAATCGACAAATCCGAGGTCGATGCTGCTTATGGTGGGATGCATGCCTTCACACAGTTCCTCGTCGTTGTCGATGCCCAATACCGCCACATCATCCGGTATTGACAAGCCGGCGAGATGACAGGCGCTTACGATCCGCAGAGCCATCTGGTCGTTCGTCGCCAAGATGCCCAATGGGCGCGGAAGCGCGGCAAGCCACTCTGCGAGTTTAGAGGTGATTGTGTTTGACGAACATCTGTATTCGGACGGTTCAAACACATGCAGGCTCTTGCCGTGAAGGGTCATGATGGATTTGAATGCGTTTTTCCTCTGGTAGCTCCAGCCTATTGGTTTAAGCCATCCGACAAAAGCATATTCCGAGAGGTTTAGGGAAAGCAGTTCTTTTGCCGCTGTTTCAACCGTGGCGTTTGCATTGTTGAAGATGCAGTTTTCCTTTGCATTTCCGGACATTCCCGGATTGTGCGAGAACAGTACAGGAATCTCTCCGAAAGACTTTGCCGGGAAATTGTTGAGCGCGGCTCCACGGCATACGATGAATCCATCCGGCTTCCAGATGCGGATCAGCTCTTTCGCATGCGTCTGCGACTGCAATGCTTCAACCGACTGGAGATTCCAGCCGTGACGCTGTGCATAATCCTTGACTCCGGCAAGCCTTCGCCTGTCTTGGATCTTATCCGTGCCGTTCACATAGATTACCGTTTTCATATGTCTGCGATTATATCATCTTTCGAATGAAAGCATTGCGCAAATGATAAAAAATAATTTTCGCAAATGAAAAAGTAAAGACTGGTGTGGTTGTTATAATATGCAACATCAAAGCTATGAAAAAGTGGATGACATTGGCGTTTTTGTGTCTGGCATTCTTCTTCTACATGTCGGACCGGCAGCTCTTCGGGTTGCTTGTGCCGCTTATTCAGGAAGAGACCGGTTTGAACAAGCTTCAGATTGGTCTAGTCGATACCGTTCTCTACTGGATGATTGCGGTTATGATGCCGATATCCGGCTTCGCCGGTGACAGGTGCCCCAGAAACCGCGTGATAGCGTGTGCGATTCTTGGGTGGGGACTGCTTACATTTCTGACGGGTTTTGCCGGTGGTCTTATCGGTTTCATCCTTCTGCGCTCTGTGGCCTGCACTGCGGTGCAGACGTTCTACGGTCCTTCGGCTTACGCACTCATGGCCGATGAACACAAATCCACTCAGACGACTGCGTTGGCATTGCATCAAGGAGCGATGTACACGGGCATGCTTACCTCCGGTGCGCTTGTCGCCGTGATTCTCGGTTGTTTCGGCTCCTGGCGGTGGGTGTACTTCATCTTTGGCGGCGCAACGGTTCTTGTCGGTCTGGCGTTCACCGCCGTCTATTGGCGAAACGCGGCAATGGCGGCCACATCAAAAAAGAAGAGCATTTCGGACGGCATGAAGGCGTTCTTCGGAAATCCCGCCGCGCTTTGCGCCGGTTCAGGGTATGTCGCGCTCATCTTTTCGGCGAACGCCTGCATGAGCTGGGCTCCGACGTTCATAGCCGAAAAGTTTTCGATGGATGTCGGCGCTGTCGGAAAGGGCGTGATGTTAGGACCCAATCTCGCCGCGATGGTCACCGTGCTTTGCGCCGGTGTGATAACGGACTATTTCGTGCGCAAAGGTCCGCGTTTCCGTCTTGGGCTTCAGATAGGTTCTCTGCTTGCGGCAATCCCTCTTTTTGCGGTGTTCAGCTTCGCTCCAACGGCGGGGATATGTTTTGCGATGCTTACCGGTTGGGGAATCGTTCGCGGACTTTTCCAGGCCAATTCGTTTCCATCGATATTTGACGTGGTCCCGGCGGAAAGCCGTGCGTCCGCTGTCGGTTTCGTGAACGTGTTCGCCTATGTAATCGGATCGTTCGCTCCGATTCTCTTCGGCTTCATTTCGCAGAAATGGGGCGTGAGAGGATTTGAGGTCGGCTTTGCCGCGCTCGGAGCGGTTCTCGTCATCGCGGCTGCGATGATGACGTATTCGTACTTCAGGCTTTTCAACAGATATAGAGTGGAAAAATGATGGCTGTGCAGAATATACGGAAAACAATGCTCGTCACCGGTGCGACGAAAAATACAGGCTTTGCGATAGCGCGCCGTTTTGCGGCGGACGGCTGGAACGTCGTGGTGACAAGCCGTGATGCCATGTCCGCAGAGACTGCGGCGGCAAAGATCAAGGCTGAATGTCCTTTGGTGGATGTGCTTGGCGTGGTCATGGATCCGGTTAGCGTGCAGGACATACGTGCCGCATTCGCGGCCGTCGCCGAAAGGTTCGGACGGCTTGATGCGTTCGTGAGTAATGCCGCGAATCTTGGTGTTGGGATGTCCGTGCTGAATTCCACCGAAGCGGACTGGGATGCCGTGATGAACGCAAATGCGAGAGCCGCGTTTTTCGGTGTTCAGGAATCGGCGAAGCTGATGAAAGAGGGCGGTTCGGTCGTTTTCATTTCCAGCTGCCATGCCGCCAAGTCGGTCCCTGCGCGCGCGCTGTACACAATCTCGAAGGCGGCGCTCGGCGGCATGGTGCGCTCGCTTGCCGTCGAGTTGGGATGCCTCGGAATCAGGGCGAACGCCATCCTTGCCGGAGCTGTGCGCACTGACCGCTGGGATTCGCTTACCGACGAGCAGGTGCAGGAACGGCGCGACCGCTACCCGGCAGGAAAGGAATCAAGCCCGGAAGAGATCGCAGCCGCTGTCGCGTTCCTGTGTTCGGATGCGGCAAAGACGATAACGGGCGCCGAGATTCCGGTGGACAGCGGAATCGGTGTTTGCCTTCTGCAGTACAACAAGGACTGGATCGCAAACGATCCCTACAACGTGAAGTATTGGGAGAAGAAATGATGAATGTAATCGGGATGCTCAATCGCGACCGCCTGATGGTTCTGGCCCGGGGAGTGCGCAAAGACGTTCTCGTCAAAGGGGTCGGGGCTATAGCCGATGCGGGTGTAACCGTATTTGAATCGACGTTCGACCATCGCCGGGAGGACTGCGTGGCGGAGAACGCTGACAAGATCGCCGCACTGGTGAAGGAGTTCGGATCAAGGATGGCGATCGGCGCGGGGACCGTGCTCTCCGTCGATGAGGTCCGCGCCGCGCACGATGCGGGCGCCACCTTCATAGTGAGTCCGGATTCCGATCCGGAGGTGATTGCCGAGACGAAACGTCTCGGGATGGTATCCATTCCGGGAGCAATGACGCCGACGGAGATCAAAAGGGCGTATGCGCTCGGCGCGGATATAGTGAAGCTCTTCCCTGCGGACGATCTTGGCTACCATTACATCCAGAACCTGAAAGGTCCGCTTCCGCACATACCTCTCATGGCGACGGGCGGCGTGAATCCCAAAACCATCCCTGAGTTTCTTTCGCGCGGGCTAATGGCTGTCGGCACGGGGATTACGATATTCCGTCCTGACCTTGTCGAGGCGGAGGACTACGAAGGAATCAAGAAACTCGCCAAGGATCACATTGAGGCGATTTTAGCAACCGACAACTAACGACTAACCTTATGAAAATCACAGACATTAAAATCTACACGCTTGATGCTTTCAGGACGAATTGGGCTTTCATAAAGGTCGAAACCGATGAAGGTCTGTACGGATGGGGCGAAGCGACCCTCGGCACACAGGAAATGGCGCTTGAAGGCTGCGTGGCGGACTACAAGCGTCTTATCGTGGGACGCAACCCTCTTGAAGTCGAGAAGATGCTCTTTGAGGTCTACCGCGACAGCTATTGGAAGGGCGGCCCCGTGATGATGAGCGCCCTTGCTGGAATCGAGATAGCGTGCTGGGATATTGCCGGCAAGCATTATGGCGTGCCGGTCCATGCGCTTCTCGGCGGCAAGATGCGCGACAGAGTGAAGATGTATGCGAACGCATGGTTTGTGGGGGCGCGCGAACCTGAGGATTTCGCCGCCGCCGCAAGGAAGGTTAAGGCGCTCGGTGTGAAGGCACTCAAGTGGGATCCGTTCGGCAAGGCGCACATGACACTTTCGCGTGAGGAGATGGACCATGCCGTCGCCGTTGTCGGGGCTGTGCGCGAGGCGGTCGGGCCTGAGATGGAGATTCTCATCGAATGTCACGGCCGCTTTAACCATTATACAGCTGTCGCCGCTTCGAAGGAGCTTGCCCCGTTTAAGCCGATGCTGATGGAGGAGCCTGTCGTTCCGGACAACAACGAATCGCTCGCCTGGGTTCGCGACCACAGCGCGGTCCCGGTTGCCGCCGGAGAGCGGTTCTACGGAATGTATGCATGGAACGACGTCCTGCGCAGGAACTGTGTGGACATCGCCCAGCCGGACATCTTTCACAACATGGGACTTCTCACATCGAAGAAGGTCGCGGCGATGTGCGAGGCGAATCACGTCCCTGTGAGTTTCCACAATCCGTCCGGTCCGATATCCAATGCGGCGATTCTCCAGCTTGCCGCAACGACGCCGAACTTCCTCATCCACGAGATGATGCTCACGGACGGAAGTTTTCGCAAGCTCATCACGAACGAGAATGTGAAGTTCGAGGATGGATATCTGGTGATCGGCGACAAGCCCGGTCTCGGAATCGACGTCAATGTCGATGAGATCGAGAAGCGTCCATATACGCCGCGGATTCTCCGCCACTACACGGGAACGCTGACCGACATCCGACCCAAGGGCGACACGTTCTACTTTTTCGACGGTCTCGACTGCAACAACCCAGTGTTTTAAATGGTCCGGTAAAGGAAGGAGAATAGAAATGAAAAACAGCGCTATCTTTGCTGCATTGACATTGACGGCATGTGTACTTAGAGCTGATACGATCGCTTGGTATCACTTCGATGAGGTGGCGCCTGGTGTGCCGGTGACTTCTGAAGTTAGATTCTTGAATTCGGTTGATTCGACGAAGCTGTCGGGGACGCCATATTCAGTCGGGGAGCCTGGCACAACAAAATACACTACGCTGGGTAACTTACCGGAATTAATGCCTGTTGCGACAAACAATATAGACGATACGATGTATGTGATAGATCCCGTCGGCGGCATGAAGAATGAGAACAGGGGTTCGCTGTTCTTCACATATGCGGACGACGACGCAAACGATAAGCCTGCCAGATATGGCGGATGTGTTCAGGTGGCCTCTGATTCATCCTTGAGTCTTTCTGCCGTTACCGTCGAATTCTTCGTTTTCCCGGTTCGACTCACATCGCGTACGAATAATGGCTACCAATTGGTTGCGAAGCAGTCTACAGGCACAGGGAAGTTCACATATTCTATTTGCCTTACGTCCGGAGGCAAGCCGTATGTCAACGTGTACGATTCATCAGGAACCCTGATGGATACGACCGGAATCGGAAAATTTGAGAGCTCTACGTCTATTCTGGATGACCGCTGGCATCATGTGGCGCTTACGGTCAACGGTAAGGCCGCTAAATTGTATGTGGATGGATTGTTGGCGAAATCTGTTACTCTTACCGGCAATCTGCATTATAAGGATGACGCGCCTCTATACATAGGTGCATCCCAAATGGGATACTACGTATCGGGTGGCTTTATCGACGAAGTCCGAATTTCGGATAAAGCACTTCAGCCGAATCAATTTCTGCATATGAAATCGGTCAATTTGGAGAAGACGCTTTTTCACGCCGGGTTTGAAGGAGACCTTGGTGTCGAAACAACGATGTCCATCCCGGAGTTTACGGGGGTCGAGGGCAGGGTGGATACCGAGGGCTCTCCGAGCCTTCCGGGTTTTGATGCGCAGGATGTTCCTTACGAACGCATCGGCGACAGATTGGGAAATGAGATTCGCAAACCGAATGCAAGTTCCGTGTTTTTGAAGGACAGCACCATCACCTATCCTCATTGTCCGAATCTTGAGTCTCCTGAGATGACGATTGAGTTCTTCATGAAATATCAGGCGGCGAGCAATTATGCAAGTATTGTGAGATTAGGAAAGTCTTACACCAATCCGGGGTTCCATCCTGTCTGGAACATAGGTTTGAACAGAGATGCATCCCAGATAATGATGCGTATCGATACAACAACGACAGAAAACCAAGCTAGAGAATTTGGTAACACGTTTCTTGACGGCGAATGGCATCATGTGGCTGTGACGATAGCTCAACGGGAAGGTGGTATCACACTGAGGATGTATGACAACTACAAGCAGGTAGGAGCTGACCGGTTGTTGACCGGTTCTCTGAACTATGAAAAAGGCAGCTGTCTGGGTATAGGCAGATCTTCAGTGTCAAAAGCCGGTTTTACAGGGTGGATTGACGAATTGCGAATATCCAGAGGCGTACTTTCGGTCGATGAGTTTATGCGCAGAGGCCGGTATGGCACGACTGTCATTGTCCAATAAGAAGGTTTTCAGAGATACAGATGAAAGAGAGGTTGTACATCATGTCACGAGTTTTTGTTGCATCACTTCTCGTTGCGTTTTCCTGTTCCGGCGCCGTCGAAGAGCCGTGGTTTGGCGCGCCAATCCCGGCTTCAGGGGAAAAGCCGGGAATTGACTGCGGCATGACGGCGGCGAAAATTTTTGATTCTCCGATTCCGGGGATGAAGAGGATCGGTTCGCTTGCAGTGCCGAAGTCGGCCGAATTGCCGGATTCGTCGAACGCCTCCATCGGCTTTGAATGCATAGACAGGGGGCTTTTCGATCCTGATCGCTGTTATGATACGCTTGCCGATACTGGTATCAAGTGGGCTCGTTGTCAAACGATGTGGAGCCGTTGCGAAAAAGAGAAGGGCAAATATGATTTCGCTGTTCTTGACGGCATCGTGGACAATTTGACCAAACGCGGAATAAGGCCCTGGTTCAGCGTTTCGTTCGGGAACACACTCTACATGACTAACTGCTACACAGGTGCGGCGGTCGGGTGTGTCCCCACGCTATATGGAGACGAGTGCAAGGCGGCGTGGTGCGCTTATGTACGGGAATTGGCCGTGCGTTATAAAGGGAAGGTGACGCATTGGGAGATATGGAATGAACCTAATCTGTCGCATTTCTGGCAGCCGAGCAAGCCGAACGCCGCAGATTATCTGGAACTGGTGAAACTCACCGGTCGCATTATCCGAAATGAAATCCCCGATGCAAAGATAGGCGGAACTACTGCATCTCCCGCCTTGAACAAATGGGAGATGGAATTTTTTGAGCTGGGAGGAGCTGCTGCAATCGACTTTTGGTGCGGCCATGCCTATACTCGCGTGCCAGAGTTGCTTCGCCGCCAACAACGCATTGCCTCCGGCAGCTCTCAGGATTACGTGACCGTTCTCAAGGATGTTCGGAGCGTCATTGACGCTCATGGCGGGAAACATATAGCGATATGGCAGGGCGAATCAGGTTTTCCGAGCTGGTTTCCGGCAGGGCACTGGCTGTGGTGGCCAAAGACGGTTTGCAAGGAAGGGTGGCAGAGCCAGGCGAATCAGGCAAAGTGGCTTCTGAGACGGTTTGTTACCGATCGCAGGGCGGGGATCGTCCGCAGCTCCTTCTTCCAGATGGCCGACATATCCCGTCACTACTCCATGGCCACGACGACGAAGTCCCATCCCGCAGAACATGGCATCGTGAACGGCTGGACCTACGAACCGAAGATGTCCTATCATGCCTTTGGGCATTACAATGCGCTTTTGGCGACGGCAAAGGCTGCTGACGCCTCCGGCGTGTCACTGACGCCCAAGTCCGACGGGGCTGCGCCGACTGTGGCGACGATGTTCCGCGCGGAGAACGGTTCTCCGCTGTTCGTCTATTACACGGCCTTCGACTTCTCGGGGAACTACACCGGCACCTGCTATACGGCGCGGTGTGACGCCCGGCTGTCGGTT
The DNA here is from genome assembly GCA_017936245.1 of Kiritimatiellia bacterium. GTDB lineage: Bacteria > Verrucomicrobiota > Kiritimatiellia > RFP12 > UBA1067 > UBA1731. The sequence continues at coordinate 1,392 of JAGBFY010000003.1, read as the reverse complement.
CCGAAGGCGCTGGCACCGTCTGAACCTGTTCTTGTCGATATGCTTCGCGGCGGTGTGTATTCCATTTCATACCGTTCTGAAGCGGATGGAACCGTCACATATTCAGGACTTCCGCTGGTGGACTATCCGCTTGCGGTCTTGGACCGATCGCAGGTGGATGTATCGGTTGAACGCGTGTTCCCGTTCGCGATGGAAGGCGCCGGGCTTCCGGAGTTGTGGGACGTCCCGCGGAACCGCAAGCCTGCCGGAACAGACGGCTTCATTTCGGCCAAGGGCAGTGATTTCGCGGACAGGACGGGACGCCGCCGCTTTTTCGGCGTAAATCTCTATGGTCCTGCCGCCTTGCCTGAAAAGGCGGACGCTCCAGCAATGGTTGAGCGGATCGCCCGTTGGGGCGTGAATGCAGTTCGCATAAAGGGCAAAGTACTTGTGTCCGTTGCTCATCCAGAGTATTTTCCCTCTACGCATGATGTGTTGGGAGCCGGTTTTAAGCCTCTTGTTGGGCGGGCAATTACTTTCACCTATCCGAAGAAGTCGGTGTGTCCGTTGCGCGTTGCCTACTACGCGAGCGAGATTGACAAGGTTGGCGACACGCGCTCTCTCATAGGAGAATGCATTGACTCTTGTCGCTAAGCCTGAAGTGGACGTTACCTTTGTATCCGGAGAGCAGATAGCGGAAGGTGCGTTGGACCATGTCGATGCTCTGATTATTCCGGGTGGAGTGCGGAAGAAGATGTGGAGCGCGGCGAACCCGCTAATTGAACGCTTCAAGGTGCAGGGCTACCCCGTATGCACGTCCTGTAAGGATATCAACCTCTAAAACCAAAGAATAAAACAAATAGGGAGATGCGACGATGAACATTAGAATGATAGGCTTGACTACGGCAGTCCTTGCCGCGCGTGTTTTTTCCAACCCAAAGAAAGGAAATACGGCAATGACAACAAAAACGATCAGACTGGCGCTGTGCGCCGCCGCGATAGGTGCGGTGTCCGCGCAGGCGGAATACGTGCAGCTGGATGCGCTGCAATCTGGCGGCGAACAATACGTCCAGACCGACTTCAAGCTCGACAGCAGGGATGCGGTCGAGGTGAAGTACAGAACCAGTCAGATGATTACCGGAAACCAGTGGATGTTCTGCAACCGAAATGCGATTTCCGACAAAACCTTTGGCCTCTTTGTGAATTCCAGTACTGGCCCGCGCTGGGACTACGGGGAGGAAAAAGCCAACTCCAAATACTCGAGCGTCAAAAATGCCATCTGCACCCTGTACGTCGTGAACGTCAACGGCAACACGGGCAAGTGGACGGTGAACGGCGTCGAGCAGACGGGCAAGTCGCAGACGCCCGCCACGTTCACGCCCGGCGGCCCGCTTGTGTTTCTGGCAGGCTACT
>JAGBFY010000269.1 GCA_017936245.1 Kiritimatiellia bacterium | reverse complement strand
GCATGCGGATATTATCATCGAAGGCTCTGTAATCGCCAAGAACACCGGCGATTTCACTGAGTGCAGGGTAAGAGTAAAAGATGTCCTGTTCGGGCAGTGTGAAAGCTCTGTGATCACGCTTCGTCTTTCCGGAAACGAGGAATTCGGGATCGTCAAGCGCCGCAGATCCGATGATCGCACGGGCGGCACCGGCATCAAGCACCGCAGCCAAGGCCTCAAGGTTGCGGATGCCTCCGCCTACCTCCACAGGTCCGCCGAACGCCTTTATGATTTCGCCAATCACTTCGGCATGCTTTGGGGTACCGGCGAACGCACCGTCAAGATCGACGACATGCAGTTCCCTGCCGCCCTGACTCTGCCAATCTGCAGCCTGTGCCGCAGGATCGTCGCCGTAAACGGTGACGTCATCTTCGCGTCCCTGACGGAGACGCACGCATTTGCCGCCCTTGAGATCAATAGCTGGAAGAATAATCATAAAGTTGAAAGTTGTGAGTTGTGAGTTTAAAGTTGTGGGTTGCAGGTCGGAAGCAAGTGGATTCAGATCTTTCCTTTGGAGGAAGGAATGCCCTTCTCTCGCGGATCTTTTGCCGCCGCCTGACGAAGCGCACGAGCAAATGACTTGAAGATGCCTTCGCATACGTGATGGGCTTCATCGCCGTATATCTCGCGGAGATGAATGTTGAGACGGCCTTCAACGGATACGGCGCGGAAGAACTCCTCAAGAAGCTTGACCTCGAAGTCACGGATCATCATGTGCTTCTTGCCTGAGACGAACACCACGAACGGCCTGCCGCCGAGATCGATGGAAGTCTCGCAAAGAGCCTCATCCATCGGAATGGAAGCAAAACCGTAGCGCGTGATTCCCTTGCGGTCGCCCAGAGCCTGGTTCAGAGCCTGTCCGAAAACAAGTCCGACATCCTCGACCGTGTGATGGTAGTCGACATCAAGATCGCCGTCCGCCTTGACGGTGAGATCTATCAACGCATGCTTTTTGAGAAGCTCAAGCATGTGGTTGAAGAAGCCGATGCCGGTATCGATCGTCCCCTTCCCCGAACCGTCAAGATCGAGGCTCAAGGAAATCTTCGTTTCCTTTGTATTCCTTTTTACCGTCGCTTTTCTCATTGCTGAAAACTCCTTGATGTCAGGCCGGCTTGTAGCCATCCTTGAGTGTGACCGTACGGTTGAACACAGGCTTGCCAGGCTTCGAATCAACAGCATCCGCGCAGAAATATCCTGTGCGCTCGAACTGGAACGACTCGCCCGGATTCGCATCGCCGAGCAGAGGCTCGACATACGCCGTAACGGTCTTAAGGGAATCGGGATTGAGGAACTTGAGATAGTTCTCGCTGCCTTCCTTCATCGGATCCGGATCCGTGAAGAGCCTGTCGTACAGACGCACCTCGGCGGGAACGCCGCTTGCGCAATCCACCCAGTGGATCGTACCCTTCACCTTGCGTCCGTCAGGCGCATTGCCGCCCCAAGAGCCTTCATCCCATGTGCAGTGAATCTCGCTGATGCGACCGTCGGCATCCTTCTCGAACGACACGCACTTCACAATGCAGGCGCCACGCAGACGCACCTCGCCGCCGGGAACGAGACGGAAGAACTTCTTCTCCGGCACCTCCATGAAGTCGGCGCGGTCGATCCATATCTCACGGGAGAACGGAACCTTGCGCATGCCTGCGGACTCGTCCACAGGATTGTTGGGAAGCTCCACCTCGCGCACGCCATCGAAATTGTCTATCACGAGCTTGACGGGATCGAGCACCGCCATGCGGCGGAGCGCAGTGCGGTTGAGTTCCTCACGCACACACCATTCGAGCAGAGCGGGATCGGACTCGCTCTCCATCTTCGACACCCCGATGCGGTCGCAGAATTCGCGGATGGCGCCCGGCGTGAAACCGCGGCGGCGCATTCCGCACACGGTCGGCATACGCGGATCGTCCCAGCCCGCAACATGCTTCTCTTCGACAAGCTTGAGCAGGAGGCGCTTGGACATGACGGTCCACGTGATGTTGAGGCGCGCGAACTCGCGCTGCTGCGGACGGACCTTCACGCCGTTGCGGACGACAAGAAGCCCCTGTTCATCGAGACGGTCGACAACCCAATCGTAAAGCGGACGGTGCACCTCGAACTCAAGCGTGCACATCGAATGCGTCACGCCCTCAAGAGCATCCTCAATTGGATGCGCAAAGTCGTACATCGGATACACGCACCACTTGTCGCCGAGATGGTAGTGCGACACATGGCGGATGCGGTAGAGGACCGGATCGCGGAAATGGATGTTGGGCGAAGCCATGTCAATCTTCGCGCGCAGGCACCACTCGCCATCGGCATACTTGCCGTCGCGCATGTCATGGAAAATCTCAAGGTTGCGTTCAGGCGACGTATCGCGGGAAGGCGAAGCACGCCCGGGCTTATCCGGAACGCCACGATATTCCTTCCACTCATCCTGACCTAGATTGCAGCAGTACGCCTGACCGCGACGGATCAGCTCCTCGGCAATCGCGTACATCTGGTCGAACATGTTGCTCGCGTTGTAGAAACCAGCCTCGCCGGAATCGCCCTCGCCAGACCACTTGAAACCGAGCCAGCGGATGTCGTTCTTGATGTTCTCGGCATACTCGTCGGACTCCTTGGCGGGGTTCGTATCGTCGAGACGCAAATGGCATTCGCCGCCGAAAAGCGCCGCCATGCCGAAATCCACACAGACCGCCTTCGCGTGGCCGATATGGATGTAGCCGTTAGGTTCCGGCGGGAATCGGGTCACAACCTTGCCGCCGGTGCGCCCGGCCGCCACGTCGGCATCGATCCACTGCCTTAGAAAGTGTCTGCTAGTATCGGATTCTTCCATCTTTTTACCATCCAATTTCTGTAAAATCAAATTAGCAGTTAATTATATCGCTAATCCACATCCATTGCAAGCACCTCGTTCTCCCTTCCGGCTATGCGTCACCGAATAAACTACCGTACACCTTCAAGCACCAATTTCGCATGATTGGCGTAGGCGCGACGTGGATCAGCGGCATACCAACAGCCTTGGCACGGATCACCTGCCGTCCGTTGCGGTTGACGACCACGATTCCCGCCACAGATCCATTGACGTCGCGCACAACATCGCAAGCATACGTCCACGTAAGGAACGGAATATCACGCCCAAGAAGATAATTGTCGAGCACAGTCTTCACCGCGAACGGTGAGATTCCGCCGAACGGAACCGCCGGATTGCCGGCAGTAAGCGTAAGCTGACGCAGCAGTTCACAGATATTACCCTTGTAATCAAGTGGACCGACATCGAGACGCAGCTTTCCTGCAAGATCCTCGCCGAGATAGGGACGTGACGATACGACAAACGCAGAGAGGCCCGCTTCCTTGACGCATCCGGCGATAGCCACGCCCGGCACGGTCGCACCGACCACCACAACATCGACATCTGCCACAACCGGCAATTCCTTCGCAGGCTCCACCACCACGAACTTTTGCGGCTCTTCCCCATCGTCCATCTCGAATTCAAGCACACCGCCACCGATCATGTCGGAATGACGGATGCGGAACTCCTTGAGTTCCCGCCCATTGAACGACACACGCTTCACGCGCCAGCGGTCCGGTGCGTAGTTCTTCACCTTGATCTCTAATGTCGCAGACTTGAAAGGCGCACCGATTTCAAGTTTCGCATAGCGCACCATCGGAGAACCTATTTCGTATTCTCCGCACATGGTATCGACAGGATAGAATCCAAGCGCGGAAAGGATGTACCACGCGCTCATCTGTCCGCAGTCCTCGTTGCCGTCAAATCCCTTGCGGTTGGTCGAGTAGGACTTGGTCATGATATCCCTCACTCGCCGCTGGGTCTTTTCCGGAGCACCGAAGCGGTTGCAGAGATAGGACGTATGGTGTGATGGCTGATTGCCGTGAATGGACTTGTTTCCGCGTTCAGGCAGCCAGAAAAGCGTATCGAAATATTCATCGAGTTTGCGCGCCGCCTCCTGCTTTCCGCCGAGAAGCTTTGCCAGACCGTCAGTGTCGTACGGAACGGTCCACGTTGCAGTCTCAGGCGACTGTTCACAATAGTCGCGGTACGGCTTCGCGAGCTGCGAGCGCGGAACGAAAAATCCGTTGGCCTTGCGGGGAAGGAAGCGTCCCTCCTTTTCGCACCAGTTGTTCTTGTAGTTGAAGGATCGGGCGCGGAACATCTCAGCCTCTTCGTGACGACCAACGGCATCGGCAAGAATAGCCGCCGCGCGGTCGGCCATGCCGAAGTCCTGCGTTCTGGACACCGATTCGCGCGTTATGTCGCAAGCCACATAGCCGCGCGTCATATATGAATGGAGGCCGCCGCGCGTTTCAGGAGTCCTGCCGAACATTCCACGGT
>JAGBFY010000268.1 GCA_017936245.1 Kiritimatiellia bacterium | reverse complement strand
GGGCATGATCTGGTGCAGCACGATGTCAATACCGCTCATATGCTGACCGTCGAGGGAACGGAAGTAGTGACCGGCACTGCATCCGAGACGGGCGTGGGCGTTCATGTCCTCGATGATGTGACCGATGTACTGAACGCCGTGGGCTTTGCACCAGTCGCCGAGCTGACGGGTGAAGCAGTTGCGGTAGAGCTTGGTGACCGCGTCCATGTAGGCGTGGCGGAGGACTTCTGTGTTTCCGCCGAGACCGAACCACAGTGCGGGGAGGTACGCGGACACGTCAAATCCGACGGATTCGGACATCATGCCGATAATGCGGTCGTTCCACGGAAGCGCGAGACCGGGCATACCCACACGGTGGTTGTACATGCCGTAATCGGTGGAATGGGAGCCGTACCAGTCGTTGCCGAGGGACGGTTCGTCGGAGAAGAAACCGGCGATGGTATTGCCGAAATACTTCGCGTAGTGCGCGTAGTGGGATTCGTAAACCGCGTCGATCAGCACGCGGACGGATTCCTCACGGAGCATATCGATGTAGTCGGTCTGCCGGGTACCCCTGCGGGATTTGTAGAGGAAGAATACGCGCCAGCAGCCTTCGGGTACGGAGAACTGCAGGAAATTGCCGGATACACCGTCGGTAAGACAGATGGGGTTCGGTGCGCAGTCTTCGCCGTCACCCGTTCTGGGGTAGGCATAAACGCCCAGAAGAATATGGTCGTCGTTTCCGGCGTCGGCGGTCAGGAGCGCGTCGGTGAGCGGACCCATCACGTCCACATGGCGTTCGACGAGCTGCCATTTGCGGAGTTCGGGGTGATTCTTGATCTGACCGACCGCGTGGCCGGTGGGGAAGTGGTCGTCGTCGAGGATCCAGACCTTCATCCCGCGCTTTTCTGATTCCGCAAGGATGATGTCCATGTCGCGCCACCAGCCGTCGCCGCAGAAATCGCGGTGCGGGCGGGATTCCACGCAGAGCGCGCGGCATCCGCTCTGGTAAATGCGTTCAACTTCCTCGGGGATGGTGTCGGTGTGGTCGCCGTGCTGCCAGTAGAAGGGAAGCATGTAGTTTGCTTCGGTTCCGGCAAGCACGTCGTTGAGACGGTTGTACATAAAAATACCTCCGGGAGAGTAGTATTATCAATCCAGTAAATCCTGGTATTTGTCGAGGATCTTGTCGAACATCTTGAGGGTTGCTTTTTCGAGGCTCTTCAGCTTGGACTGCGAGTTTTCACAGGAGGTCGCGTCGCCGAGGAAGCCGCGGATGGTGTCGATCGGGGTGCTGAGGCTCTGACCGTAGATGTAGGCGTAGTCGAGGTAGACGCCGCTGACGATCAGGTCGAGCATCTGGGACGTTTCGCTGTCACGGGAGTACTTCGCCTTGATTGCGGTTTCAAAGTACGCCGGGGTGACGGTATGGAAGGATTCCGCGCTCATCGCTTCGAGGAAGGCGGCGGTGATGTCCGTGTTCTGCGCGGTTACGGGGATGGTGAACGCGGAGCTGCCGTCGTGGATGTAGGAGGTGTAGGATTCCTGCGCGGTGTTCAGCTTGGGCATGGGGATGATGCCGAAAGCGTCGTCCATGTCGCGCAGATAGTCGATGCCGCCGAGCATCCAGGTTGTGAAGACAGCTTCGTGCTTCTTCATGATGTCCATGATCTGGTCGTTGTTGTTGGGCGTGCGGAGGGTGTTGTTGTTTTCAAACAGCAGCTTGTGCATCTTTTCGGTGAATTCCACCATGCGTTCGCTGGTGCCGTTGTAGATGTACGTGCCGTCTTCCGCCTTTGCGATGTATTCGACTTTTGCGGCGCCGAAGAAGGAGTCCGCACCGAGCGTCTTCGTGTCGGTGAAGAAGTGACCGAACGTGTCGCCTTCGTTCGCGATGCCGTCACCGTTGGTGTCGGTGTAGATCGGTTCACAGAGAGCCGCCATCCTGTCGAGCGTCCATTCGCCTTCGTTGACGATGTCGTACAGATTTTCCGAGCCGTTGTAGTATTCGTCGAACAGGGTCTTGTTGAAAAACATTGAGAACGTGCCGGAGATCATCGTCTGGCTCAGTTCACCCATAAGGACAT
>JAGBFY010000267.1 GCA_017936245.1 Kiritimatiellia bacterium | reverse complement strand
CACTGATGGCGGCGCATGGCTCGCCACGGTGCGTATTCCCCTTGCTGTTCTCGGTTTGAAGGGCAATGAGCGTGAGCTTGGCTTCAATATCGGCCGTGCAAGATCAAAGGCCCGTACGTTTGACGTGTGGAGTGTTGGCGGGGCGTTTCATGATCCTGGGAATTTCGGACGCATCCTCTTCTGTTCGTATGCTGACGAGTTGAAGCGGAAGTTCGGAATCGAGTCCTCCGCCGCCACACGGGCTGTCTTCGAAGCCGAGTGGATTGCCGCCGAGCGTGCATTGTTTCGCGAGAAGATGGCGCGTTTCAAGGATCAGAAGTTTTCGTTTGCGCAGGTTCCGGCCGTGTCGGACTGGACGATTCCCTATCTGCCGCAGGAAGTGTTCGAACCGCCATCCGAAATCAACCTTTCGGCTGCGGTGAACGAGATTTGTGCTCTTCCGCTTGCCATCGCCAACTTTTCCGGGCGGACAGAGGACTATCGCGTGGTGATCGAGACTGAAGAGAATGAACATATCGGATCGTGGGGCCTGGCCGGATTTCCGAAGGAGCAGGTCGTGGCCCGCAAGGGTGTCCGATTCAAGGATGTCGACACCGAGAATCCTTCGCTCCGATTCGATCCGTTGGTGAGGCTGGATGAAGCGGGTACGGTCACTGTTCCGCCGCGGGAGGCGGGGTTGGTCTGGTACGACTTCGACTGCACAGGAGTGCGTCCGGGAACATACAAGGGACGGTTGCGGATCATTCCGATGTGCGAACCGGGTGTGTTCAAGAAGAATGGTTATGCAGGGAAGATGCAGACGGTTCCGGTGACTCTTACGGTTGTCGACGCCGGGATACCTGTGCGTCCTGCCGCTCCTGCCGGTTACTTCATGGGCGTGGAGTCTCAGGCTGCGCTTGATACGGCGTTTCAGATAGGGGCGGAGCATTATCAAGTACATACGTGGAGCATTCAGTACGAGCGGGACAAGGATGGCAATCTAGACCTGAACCGTCCCAAGGAGCGTTGCATCAAGGAAAGAGAGAAGATCAAAAGGCATATATCATGGGCGGCAAAACACGGATTCAAACCGAAGTTCCATGTCGTCTATACGGCATTGACCGCCTGCAAGGGGATTTACTGCGGCAAGGATAAAGAGAAGTTCCGTCGCATATGGCCGCAGTATGTCGGAGGGGTCAAGAAACTTCTCAACGATGCCGGAGTCTCGGATTCAGATTACTTCATTGAAGTGATCGATGAGCCGAAGAGTGCGCAGCTGGAAGAACTGCTTGAAGCGCATAGGCTTGCAAAGGAGGCATGTCCTACCGTCCGCCTTGCGATGCTTCTTGCGGCGTGGCACCCGACCATCGACAGAATGCGGTGGTTTGTGCCGTATGCCGATGTGTGGATACTTTGGCGGCACGGATATTTCGGTGATGAAGCCAACCGCAGATTTGTGGAGGAACTGAAGAGAGCCGGGAAGGAAGTATACCACTACGTGTGCGAAACATCGATACGTGTGCCGCTCCTTCAGTATTACCGTCACCATCCATGGTTTGCGGAACGGCATGGACTTGCGGGTTCGTACATGTACCAGCTTACGGACCATATTGCGGGAGGGGCGTTCGGAAGCAAGGACTTCAAGTCCATCCCGTATTCAGGACTCTTCTACAGAAGCTTCGGCGTTCCGGTGCCGTCGCTTCGTTTCATGGCGCTGCGCGAGGGCTTTACGGACTGCAAACTGATCGCGGCTCTCAAGGCGAAGAACGCCAAGGTTGACGATCCCGAAATTGCGGCGTTTCTGCAGTCCGCCGCCGTAGAGGTCATTGATCGCAATCCCAACGATCCGGCTTTGCCGGACCGTATGCGCACCCGCGCCCGTGAATTATTGTGCCGCTGATTTGTCATTGAATAAGTGAAGCGTGCGGTGAGTTGTTGCAGAATGTGATAAAATAGGCAGAACAAAAAGACTGATAGGAGTTAAAATGTTTTCAAGTTTAGTTGTGCTTGCTGCGGTTGTGTCGATAAACTTCAACAAGGAGATAGGGAAGATGCGTCCGGAACTGCATTCGTCCGGATTCGGTCCTCAGATCTGCTCATGTCCTCAGGAAAACATCGATGCCATCAAATCCATGGGGTTCAAGGCCTCCAGAACGCACGACTGGGCGTTGATCAATCCCAATCAGCGCGTTTGCGACTATTTTCACATCTTCCCGTTGATGCATCTTGATGCCGGCGACCCGAAAAACTATGTGTTCGGGCCAACCGATTATCTGCTAAAGCGTACACGGGAGGAGTTGGGGCACGACATATTCTTCCGTCTTGGCACGTCAATCGAGCATTCCGGTCCGAAAGTCCATTTCAATACGCTTATCCCTGAGGATTTTGACAAGATTGCGGAGATATTCGCCGGAACAATCCGCCATTACAACAGAGGGTGGGCCAACGGGTATAACTGGAACATAAAATACTGGGAAATATGGAATGAGCCCGATGGAGTGAATAATATGTGGTGCCTTCCTGACGGCGATATGGGTGTTGGTTCGACACCAGAAGAGATTAAAGCGGATTACATCGCCAGAAACGAGAAGCGGAGAGATCTTTTCGTCAGGTTCTATGTGACGTGCCTTAAGCGTCTCAAGAGCGAGTTCCCCGACATCAAGGTAGGCGGACCGGCGCTTTGTAGCATGAATGCCGGTTATTTTACCGCGCTGCTGAAAGCGTGCAAGGAGGCGGGAGTCGCGCCTGACTTTATTTCATGGCATCACTATACCGCCAATCCGGATCTGATCATGAATGCAATTTCCGAGGCAAGGAAGCTTTGCGACAGGTTCGGCTTCAAGGATTGTGAACTCATCATAAACGAATGGCATTTCTTCGGGGAGTACTCATGGGGCGAATTGCGTTCTCCCGATCCTGAAGTGCAGAGGCGCGTATGGACGGGGCCGGCGTCGCACAATGGAATCGATTCATCCTGTTTCACGATTGCAATGCTTTCTAAATTCCAGACTTCAAAGCTGGATCAGGCATACTACTACGGTTGCCGGAATACCGGATCATGGGGCTTTATGGATGAAAACAAAAACAGGTACAAAGTGTTCCACGGATTGAAGATGTTCGGGCAGTTGATAAACCAGTTGCCGGTTATATGTGAATCCAAGGGGACGGAGTCTGTGACTGTTCTTGCTGCAAAGACGGCTGACAATCGCCGGAAAGGGTTTATTGTGACTGATTACCGTGGTGGAGAGAAAGAGATCGCCGTTGAGATTGAAGGTGTTGCGGCCGGGCAGAACATATGGGCTTGGCGTCACGATCACGGCGATGACTATATTCGAATACCGCTGCGTCTCATCGGCGGGAAGCTTGTATTGAAAAAGTCCGATGAAAACAGTGCAGCGTTTCTTGTCATGTTCTGATGATGAGATTGGCGGTTTTCAACGGTGAATTTATGCTATAATTTCACCCATGTTTATCCAATTGACACGGACAGATGGTTCACCCGTCTGGCTGAATGCGAGTTTTGTGGTTACTGTAGAGCCGTCACGCGGTGGCGGTTCTATTGTCGTACCCATTGGAGATGGCTTGGACTATGAGGTCAATGAACCCCCTGAAGCCGTGCTTGCGGTCCTTGATGGTGCGCCGCCTGCGAAGGTTGTTCCCGTTCCGCCTCCAAAAACACTCACGCCACGGCCTGATGATGTTTCGCCGGATGTGAATCCTGCCGACTGCGATAAGATTGTAAAGCCGGAATCTGAACCGGCTGCTCCCAAGAAGGCGCGCAAGACGAAATCATCCACCGTCAAAAAGGAAGTGACAGCAGAGCCGGAGAAAGCCGAAGAGTCTAAGCCTGCACCGAAGCGAAAGCGCAGCGTGGCGAAGAAACAGCTGGAGAAGACCGCTCTTCCTGATGATTTCCAGAAGATTGTCGATGGTCTCAAGGCTAGAAAGTGCCGTACAGTGAAACGCCTGCGGAATGCGATGAAGAGTTTTCACGGGAAGACCGATGTCGAGGAGATGGATAGGATCATCGAGGAGATGATGAACATCGGGCTTATATTG
>JAGBFY010000266.1 GCA_017936245.1 Kiritimatiellia bacterium | reverse complement strand
GGGATTGATCTTCTTGACCTTCGATACCACGAATACGGTGATCGTACCCGCGATCACGCCGCCGTAGATAGCGAGGCCGCCGTTCCAGACGGCGATGACATCGAGAAACGAGTCGTAGTTCTCCAGCTTCATCAGCACATAGTAAAGACGTGCGCCGACCATGGAAAAGATAATGAGGAAGATGGCGAGGTCATAGACGTCGTCCGACTTGATATTTTCAAACTTTGCGTTGCGGAGCGCCACAAAGAAGCCGACGATCATCGCGAAGGTGATGATGATGCCGTACCACATGATATCGTGGCCGAAGATGGTGAATGCGACCGGATTCAGCACAAATTCGCCGATTCCGAGTCCGGGGAATGAGATCGTGTTTGGCATGGTTATTTTTCCTCCGATTCCAGCGGCTTGACAATCGCAAGCGAGTAATATTCCGGCTTGTACGCCGTGTGAAGCATCTCGGTCACCTCTTCATAGGTCACCTTGGAGAGAATGTCCACATAATCGAGCAGATCGCCGTCATCCAGTGCGTACATCAGGAAGTAGTTGGCAATGTCGTCGGTGCTGTCGAAGCATTTGACCATCGCCGCATAGAGTGCGCGTCTGGAGCGCTCGAAATCCTCGCGGTCGAGGCCGTTCTTCTTTGCATTCTCCACACATTCCGTGAAGCGTGCGAATACCGCGTCGGGATCGCTGCTCTCGCCGAAGAGCGTGTTGAAGCTGAAGCTCTCGCAGATATCGTAGCCCGCGCTGAACTGGTTCGAGAGCAGGCCCTCCTCGTACAGCTTGTTGTAGAATTCGCCCGCCTTGCCGAAGAGCACGTCGTTTAAGATCTCCGCCGTCGCTGCGACCTTCATGCGCTCGTATCCGTCCGCGGGGATGTCCACGTTCTTCACGCCGATGCCGAACAGCGGCTTTGCCACCTGCATCGCATATTCTGCGCGGGGAACGAAAACCTCCGCCTTTTCCTCGGGATAATCGCGGATGATCTCCACCGGCGCCTGATCCTGCAGCACCTTGTCGCAGACCTCGTTCACCTCGTCCACCGTCACATCGCCGCAGACGATGAGCTTCATATTGGAGAGATTGTAGAACACGCGGTAGCATTCGTAGAGGATGTCCGCCGTGATGTGCGAGATGGATTCCACCGTGCCAGCCACATTGATGCGCACGTTGTGCTTCTCATACAGGCTTTCCAGCAGCATGTGATACAGCCGGCGGAAGGGATGGTCGTCGTACATGCGGATCTCCTGGGCGATGATGCCCTGCTCCTTCTCCACCGTCTCCGGCGTGAAATAGGGCGTGGTGACAAAATCCAGCAGGATCTCCAGCGACTCCTTGAAATTTGAGGTGCAGGAGAACAGATACGCGGTCATGGTGTTGGAGGTATACGCATTGGCGTTGGCACCGTACTTGGCGTAACGGGTGAAGGTATCCTCTCCGTTCGGATTTTCGAACAGCTTGTGCTCAAGATAGTGCGCGATGCCGTCCGGCACTGTGGTGAACTCCTTGTCGCCCGCCAGCTTGAACTTCGAGTCGATGGAGCCGTAACGGGTTGCAAAGAGCGCATAGGCGGTGGACAGCTTCTTGGGGAACACATAAACCTCAAGTCCGCTCTTGTGCATATATTTGTAGTATTCTTCTTTCAGAAACTCACTGCGTTTGACGGTAATATTATTCATCATCGCCGTCCTCCTCTCCTTTCAGAGTTCCGTTGAGGAAATAGATCGTATCCGGCATCGCACGCTTTGCCGCGGCGATGATCTCATCGCGTGTGACTGCCTGCAGCGATGCGACAACATCTTCGGGATCGCTCATATCGCCCGCCAGCCGTCTGCCGAGATACCATGTCTCCATCGCG
>JAGBFY010000265.1 GCA_017936245.1 Kiritimatiellia bacterium | reverse complement strand
TGACTTCAGGGAGGCGGCGAACTGTTTCGCCACCTCCCATGTTTCAATCTCGCTATGAGTTTCGACTGTCATTTCTTTCCATTCAGCCGTAGAGCGGACCAAAGTTCTTGCAGGCGCGGTAGTCGGCACCTGTAGGATCGTCGGATTCCCCGAAGAGTCCCCAGCAGTGCGGACGGTAGATACTCTCCTCCGGCACGTTGTGCATCGCAACGGGGATGCGCAGCATGGCGGCAAGCGTAATGAGATCCGCGCCGACGTGTCCGTATGCGATAGCTCCGTGGTTTGCGGACCAGGAATTCATCACGGAATACACGTCCTTGAACGAACCCTTGCCCGTAAGGCGTGGGGTGAACCACGTGCAGGGCCACTCGGGATTCGTACGGAGCATGAGTTTCTCGTTCTGAGCCTTGTCGAGCTCCACTGACCAGCCTTCTGCAATCTGAAGTACGGGTCCCTGCCCCTTCACATAGGAAATGCGCGTCATCGTAAGCGGCATTCCCTTCGGAGTGAGGAACGAAGAGGAGAAGCCGCCGCCGCGGAAGTATTCGACTCCCGCCGGAACCCACTTCGTCGCCTTCAAGGTGGCGTCGATGTCCTTCTGGGTGACATCCCACCAGTTCTTGAAGACGGGCTTGCCCTTCTCCTTCATTTCGCCGGCCGCGTCAAGGCAGCAGCTGCCAGAGTTGATGAGATGGATTATGCCCTGCTTGGCGAGCCCCGTCATACCTTTGCCTGTGGCGCGCTTTACGGACTCGTTGCTCCAGTAGGTGCGCACGTCCGCAAACATCGCGGCGCGGTTGGTGAGAAGATTGAGTATCAGCATGCACACGCCGTTGAGGGCGTCATTCTCGGTCGCGACGATATGCGGCGCACGCGGACCGTTCCAGTCGAACGTGCTGTTGAGCATCGCCTCCATGAAGTCGCCGTTCGGCCAGTGGTCGGTCCACTGGCGCTGCCCCTGAAAACCGGCGGCAATCGCATTGCGTCCCGCCGCCTCTTCGCCAAAGCCCATCTCGGCGAGCTTGGGGTTGCCGACCATCATGTCGCGCATGATGATCGCCATCTTGACAACATACTCCCAGTCTAGATCCTTCGCCTCACGGCTCTTCTGGATGGACTTAGGATTGTAGTCCTTGCCCTCCTTGCACCATTTCTTTGTCCAAGCGAACGCCTTTGCGTACTCGTCCTTGTCGTAGATGCCTTCGGCGATGCGACGCTCGATCTCGCACATGTCCATGTTCTCGGGACGCATACCAAGATAGTCCTGGAAGAAATCAACGTTCACAAACGAACCGGCAATACCCATCGACGACGTTCCAACGGAAAGATAGCTCTTGCCCTTCATCATGGCTACGGCGAGACCGGCCTTCACGAAACGGAGAATCTTCTCCTTTACGTCATCAGGAACCGAAGTATCCGTAGCATCCTGAACCTCGCGTCCGTATATGCCATAGGCTGGCATGCCGCGCTGCGCGTATCCTGCGAGCATGCAGGCCAGATATACGGCGCCGGGACGCTCCGTGCCGTTGAATCCCCACACAGCCTTCGGCATGAGAGGGTCGGCATCCATCGTCTCCGTGCCGTAGCACCAGCACGGCGTGACGGAGAGCGACACTCCGACATTGCTCTCGCGGAACTTCTTTGCGCACTGCTCAGCCTCATACACGCCACCGATCGTGGTGTCGGCAATCACGCACTCAACAGGCGAACCGTCAGGATAGCGCAGACTGGACGATATGAGCTTGGCTGCGGTTTCGGCCATCTTCATGGTCTGAACCTCAAGCGATTCACGAACACCGCGTCTGCGACCATCAATAATCGGACGTATTCCCACTTTCGGGAAACCGTTCATGTTCCAAACTGTCTGCGACATATAAAATCTCCTTGCTTTATGAATTCAAGATTTTCAAAAAACGACCTGCCATCCCGTGGACAGGATCATAACCTTTCTTCGATTGACGCAATATAGTATCACAACCAGACAACTAGAGTCAATCACAAGAGCAAGTTGGAAATAAGTTTAGCAACCGGTGCTTTTGAAGATAAACAACAAAAGACAAACTAACCGTCTAAAAATTACACATTTCCAAAGATCCAACCCCAGATATTCCAAACCCCTCCGCGCCGGGCTTGTCGCCACGATGAAAACGCCATCCGGTACAGACGGGCAACACCGTCTCCGCCACCATCGGCGTAGCGGCAACGGCGACACAAGAGTTGGGCTCCTGCACGTCTTGCACGACGAGTCCCTCTACGTTCTCCGCCGAACTCGCCTGGAGGCTATTCTCGACATGAATGTTTTTCAACGTCACGTCCTTCACGGGAAGTCGAGCATCCCCCGACAGATGATAGA
>JAGBFY010000264.1 GCA_017936245.1 Kiritimatiellia bacterium | reverse complement strand
GGCCGAACGGCCTCTAAAAAGACTCCCGGATAGTTTACGCAAACGAACGGCGGTTCCCCCTCTCTATCCGTCCGCCGACGGTGTTCAATCCCGAGGGAACGCCATGAATTGTCTCATAACCGCCATCAAAAAGCAAGCAAGAATTCCAGGAAAACTAAAATCAACTGATAACTGAAAATAACCCGCAGAACGCCACCACAAATAACTCTTTTTTAAGGGTCCATCCCCATACCCACCCATACCTATACCCATCCCCAGAACTCGCATCGACATATCGAAGGACGAAAGGATTATTAAAATGAATATTCGACACCAAGTTTGAATATGGGCCAGTCGCATTTTGCATAGTATGCATCCTGTTTCTTGACAGCCCTTCTAGCCTGGGAGTTTATTACATCAAACATCTGGAATCTGAAATACGACTGCCAGTTCTCGGTAATCTGCCATGAAAGTTTCATGCTGGTAGTGACAGTCGCAAAAGAACCGCCAAGAAACGAATCTTCAGGTTCGGCTCCATATCTGGAGTCGAACCGTCGGCGGTCCATCCACACGGTCTCTACCGAAGGCATCAGACTCAAATGCTCCGAAATAGCAAACGTCCTGCGAACGCCGAAACGAATACGCCCTCTCATTTTGGGCGAAAGAATCCAAAGTCCGCTCATGTACGGCACAACAACAGGATTGTCCAGATAGGCGGTGACATAAGGTCCCCAAGTGTTTCTGTGCGCCCCCTTGTAGCCTATCGCCGGATTCCACAACGGACCCGCACTCGCTTTCAGAACGGCGTTTTCGGCCACCCGCCAGCTCTGTCCGTAACGTATCACGGTTTCGAATTCACTGAACAGCATCCTGTGGCTCTCATGCTGCCGGTCATGCAGCGAACTTACGATCCAGAAATAGCCATCAATCCGTCCATACTCCCCGAAGTCAAACAACCATCCGACTTCCTGTGAAGTTATCGGATTCGTGTCGTATATGGCGCCGCTTGAACCCAGATATGCCGAAGCGATTTCCGCACCGGCATACCAGGAGGATGATTTCAGAATCTCATCGCCATGCACCTCCACGCCATCCGCGGCGCCGCAGCGCAACTGCAGCCCGACCGCGACTGCCACGGCTGACAGCATTCTCATCAGCGATTCTTTTCTTCGCGAATGTCTATTCCTGAAAATCATCTTCTTTTCGGAAATCTCAAATGCTCCAATGAAGTTCACACATTGGATTTTTGCTGAATCCGGATTATCCATGCGGCAAAAGACAGTATCACCACCTTCTGCATGGAAGGAACCGCCGGAGAGAACGGAATCACCTTTAATGCATGCAATACTATCGCAAGCGAGAAAAACGAGAACACCGAAAGCAGAAGGCACGTCCACCCCCTTCCGGACGCATTACCGTTCAATGCAAAGAGACACACGCAGCCACCTGCCGCCGCAAGATGGCAACCTACATTGTGGTAGAACATGCTGACATTCTCAGGAACCGCCGCAATCGTCAGAAGCCCGACGAAATTAAAGGCCACCCCGCAATACAAAATCTTTCTCCGAGCACCCGACACAAGATTCCTGCACACCCAAAACGCTGATGCGGACGCAAACGCCGACGCCGCCATACCAAGCACAAACAGATGATGGCACAGCGGCCACTTCTCTCCGGCAATCACACTACGCCCCAATGCGCTGAGCATCCGCATCGCAGGATTATACGCACCGCCCGGAAACACAGCCATGGCCGCGCCAAACGAAAGCGCGGCAAGGCAACCGGAAACAATAACGCATCTGCGCAAAGCCCTGTCAGAAAATCCATCAATTTCAAAATCATTCAAAGGAGCTATCGGCACAAAATTCTCTCACAATGGCAGTTCTTCAACCAACTCTTCAACGATCGTGCGTTTCTCGGCGGAGAAAGATATGCCTACAAGCGTTACGCGCTTCCCTGAAAGCGCATACTTTCCGGCATACTCCTTGCCCTTTATCTGCTTCATCGCCTCGGATGCGGGCTTATCAAGCTTGAACTCGACGATATAGATGTCGCTGGGAAGATCGACAACCATGTCGATCCGGCCGTCGTGCGTCTTGACCTCGCCGTTGACATTAACGCCGATAGAGCGCAGAACCACATACACGATCGTCTGCCACATCTGCTCGTTCTGGCGATCGGTCATGTCGTACGGGATATCTGTAAAGAACGACTTGAGCGACTTGACGAACCTCTGCGGATCATGCGCATACAGCGCCTTCGCCGCCTCAAACGCATATCCGGAAGAAATGCTCGAATCCTTCCCGACATACGCCCCGGCCACATGCTTGAGGAACGAATGCTCGATTTCAAGATTGGGGAATTTCAGAGAATAGCGACGCATCGAACCGATCTGCTCGAAATCTTTAATCGTCAGATATCCGGTCTGATAGAGAAGTGTCACGAACTTCGGACATTCCGGTTCATAGTTTTCAAGGTCATCCTCTTCGATGTTTATGGACGAGAAGTCAAGAGGACGCTTTCTCAAAATATCGACAAGAAACGTCGGCAGCGCAGTCTTAGACCAATAATCGTTGAACTTGCCCTTTTGAAAACACTGCCCAAGCGAAACAGGATTAACGACGGGTGCGGCATACTCTTCAAACCGATAGCCGTCATACCACTTCACGATTTCAGCAAACGCGGCCTCGTCCGTAAGTCCGTTAGCTTCGGCAAGTGCATGAATGCGTCCAGGGAAATATTTCTTGACCTCTTCATGCGTATATCCGAAAAGCGTTGCCGCCTTTGCATCCATCGTCCAATCGTTGAGATTGTTCAGATCTGAAAAGATGGAAACCTTCGAGAACTTGCTTACACCCGTGATAAACGTGAAGCGCTGCTTCTCCTCAAGAGTCTTGATAACGGAATAGAACGCCTTCAACGCATCGCGGAATTCCGTCACATCCGGCTTCATCAAGTGCCCGAGAAGCGGCTTGTCGTACTCGTCCAAAAGAAGCACCATACGCCCGTCCGGCGACTTGGCGGCAAAAGCGTCGATAAGATTTATGAACTGAGTGGACGGAAGAGTACCAGATAACTCACCGATACTGAACTCATCCGCGCGGCGCTGAAGTTGGGTGATAAGCAGTTCATTAAACTCATCGACATTTCGCGCCTGCATCGAACCCATATCGAGATGCAGCACGGGCCACTTCTTCGACCAGTCCCACTTCGGTTCGATCTTGAGGCCCTGGAAAAGCTCGCGGCGTCCCTCGAAAAGACACTTCAGCGTCGAAACGGCAAGCGACTTTCCGAACCGCCTCGGCCTCGCCATAAAGAACTGCGCACCTACATCGCCGGATGCCATAGCATAAAGCTCCTCCGTCTTATCGACGTAGGTAAAGCCATCTTCACGCATCCGTGCAAACGAATAGATGTCTGTCGCAACCTTTTCCATGCCGCAGATTATATCAAAAAGTC
>JAGBFY010000263.1 GCA_017936245.1 Kiritimatiellia bacterium | reverse complement strand
GGGACGTCGGGCAAAACCGTACCATCCGCCATCTATCGTGTGGTAGGACCATCCCATCTCCGCCGCGAAATCCACAAGCTTTATGGTAAGTTCCGTCGAGAGCGAATTGTTCGACTCCACCCACCAGTCCCATGTACTCAAGCCGGACTTTACGAACGAGAAGTCGATCGACGGATCGGGCGGCGGGTTCAAGTTGACTATTATGTCATTCTTGCGGATAAGATCCAACTCATCGTCGCCAACGATCGCGACCCGCCAAGGACTGACGGTAGGCGCGGTCGCTATCACCGCAACATCTGCCGTCGCCGCCGGACTCCGAGGTATCTTCGAAAGCGCTGCAACGAGCCGCGTGCCCCCATCACAATGCACTGCACGATAGAAAAGCCCCGCCCAGTTGGAGAGTGCCGCCTCGCAAAGTGCGATCACGGAACCCTGCGTTTCCACAAGAACAGGCATGCCGATGTATCTCGAACCGTCGACATCCGCGAGTGGCCCCCGCACAAAACACCCCTCCTGGGAATTACGTTCGCTCTCGTATGTCGTGGTCCATGCCGTAACGTCTGGAGCAAAACGCCATTCAGTCAGTTCATCTTTTATCTGAAAACCATCAAATGCGGCCTGACGCGGGAACGAGTAGCGGAAAGCCACACCCTCGTCATACGCCCTGAACACGACATCCATCCGCCTTGGATGCTTCTTGACGGACGTGTTTCCAAGTTCGATAAGCGCAGCGCGAGCCTCCACCTCCTCAAGTTCAACGACAAGCTCGTTGTAGCGGTCGCGCACCTTCTCCCGACGATAGAGAGATGTCGTCCAGAGCGTGTCGGCGCTCGAACGCCGCACACCGACAACTTTCATCGCGGAAAATTTCACCGCTTCTTTGTCGCAGTCGTTGCCGGCCGCGAATCTGAACCCCATCACTGATGGCTTCACAAGCATCTTTCCATCGCGTAGGAGCGACCACCGCATTCCTCCAACATCCGTGCTGAATACGGCCTTAAGCCTCCCGTCTGGAGAGACGACAGAATGAGTCGCGGCGTTTTCTGCAATTTCACGTTTGAGTTCGGCGGCGAAACCCATACTGAATGCCGCCAGTATTGACAGTGTTGCCAGTTTCATTTTGCACATCCTGTTCTTCCCTTCGTAACTCCGCACCGCGAAAGCAATCTTCCTGCAGCGTCGGATTCGCACTTCATTTCCTCTGCCTTATCCTAAACGAAAGTGAATATTCCCTACCGGACCTGACAAGATGTTCATCGTGCGGACGGGCACCCCAGCTGTTGTCACCGCCGACGCCCATCTGCGCCGCATCAATGTTTACAGTCAGCACCCCATGCTCGACAAGGTCTTCGACATGCTTCGCCCTTTCCAGCTCATCCTGCGACCACGGCCAGACATTGAAGCCGAAAGGCTCTCCGCAGGTTTCCACGGTTATGCCGTCCACTTCAAGACGTGTCGTTCCGGTGCGATACCCCTGCTCGCATGGGTTTATATAGTTGTTCGGATTCAGTTCTCCTACTTTCATGCTCCAGTCGCCGACGGTCGCAGCAGTCAGGCGGTCGCAATAATTTTCGTAAGGGCCGTACCCATGCCAGGATACAACACTCTCAGACGAACCGGGGATGGTGAAGGTAAGGCCGACGCGCGGCAGCACACTCAGCCCTTCCGGGGCGAAGAACCTCCAATCGACCTTGAGCGAACCGTCCGGGAGCACCTCGGTCTTTAGGTCGCTCCTGCACCCTTCGGGCAGTTTGCCCGTGATTGTCGCGTCCCGCCATACTTTGCAGACATCCATCATCTTCCAGCCCTTGTCGTTACTCGTGAAGGCGCGCCAGAAATTCGGACGAGGCCGAATCTCCCAGTCCTTAAAGCGGGACATGACGGCCTTCATCTCGTATGCTCCCGGATGCGGCCGCCTCAACGCATCAAACACGCCGTTGCAGCAGAAATCACCGCTGTTGGGCATGTCACCGAAGTCGCCGCCGTATGCGAGACGGCGCGAACCGTCCGGCATGGTCTGCCACAACGCCTGATCCGCGAAGTCCCACACATACCCGCCCTGGGCGGACGGATATTTCTCCACGTTGTCCCAATAGTCCTTGAACGAACCCGATGAGTTGCCCATGGCATGGGCGTATTCGCAAAGAATGGCGGGGCATACATGCTCCGGATCGGCGACATACTTCTCAATATTCTTGGCGGTGGCGTACATCGGGCAGTAGATGTCCGACCACGGTGACTTTAAAGCCTGTTCGAACTGGACGGGACGCTTCTGAGGGTCGAGTGACTTGATGAGCGCATATTCCTTTTTGAACGCCGGTCCCATGTCGCACTCATTGCCGAGAGACCACACAATAATCGACGGGTGGTCACGGAAGACCTCCACCATACGCCCACCGCGCTCGAGATGCGCCTTCTCCCAATCCGGTTGCTTGGAGAATGCGGCCGGATTGTTGTAATACATGCCGTGGGATTCAATATTCGCCTCGCAAGTCACATACAACCCGTATTTGTCGCAAAGATCATACCAGTACGGGTCATCCGGATAATGACAGGTGCGAACGGAATTGAATCCGAACTCCTTAATGGCTCTCATATCCCTGTCCATTTCCGCATGAGTCATGGCATAACCGCCTTCTGGCGAAATCTCATGCCGGTTCACGCCTTTAACGAAAATGCGCTTGCCGTTCACGAGCAGCACCTTGTCCCTGATCTCAACGGTGCGGAAGCCTACGCAACGCGCGAACCAGTCGCCGCCATGCTGAAACGCAATGCAGTAGAGTTTCGGATTGTCGGGAGACCACAGTTCAAACGGCGAAACCGTCTCCGTATGGATGACATCGCCATCGTCATCGCGCACCGTGACGGCTCCCGTCTTCGCGTCGGCCGCAATCGTGAAGTCGGACAATCCGTCTTTCTTTTCGGCAACCAGCCATACGTCTCGGAAAATCCCAGAAAGCCGCCAGAAGTCCTGATCTTCAAGATAACTGCCGTCGCAGAACTTTCTTACCTCCACCTTCAACACATTCTTTTCGCCTTTTGCATCCTTTGCGGATAAGAATCCTGTGATGTCGAACTCGGCCGGAAGACGACTGTCCTCGGAATAGCCAACCTGTTTACCGTTCACAAAAAGCGTCATCGCGCTCGAAACGCCGCCGAAGTGGACAACGATGCGTCTGCCCTCCCACTTTGACGGAAGAACGAACTCGCGCTCATATACGCCAACCGGATCAGGGAAACGGTTTATCGTCCAGTCGGGATTCTCAGGCGTTTCACCGGACGCCACAGGAGGACGAATCGCGAACGGATATTTGGCGTTGGTGTAGAGAGGTGGATCGAAATCGCCCTGCAGCTGCCAGCATCCCGGCACGGCGATCTTTGTCTTTCTCGGCTCTTCCCCGGATTTTCCCGATACCCAGGTGAAATCCCAGACTCCGTTGAGCGACATGAGATATTGCGAAGTTTCGCGAGGTCTCTCCAGCCGCGCAACCGCCTCCGCCGTCTCTTTATCCGCACACGGAACAATAATAGAACGCGCCGCGAGACGGTTTACAGAATTCACTTCGGGATCTTCCCATGGTGGCGCGGCGAACGCCGCGTTGAACATCGCCAGCATTGCAAAACCAAGTTGCATATATCCAACATCCGCAAATTGTTTCCATTTCATTTTTCTTTTTTCCTTTTTCCTTATTGAAGTATCTACCGACGGCATTTCAGACAACCTTACACACTCTTAAGAGGCACTTGCAAAACCTGGTAGGGTGGCGTGTCCCTACGCCACCGCGGCGGGCTGAGGACAGTCCGCCCTACCAAGTTTACAGGGTTTTGCAAGTGCCTCTTAAAATTGTGCGACATCCAATCTCCTACACTTATTCCTGAAATTCTCCCGCATAGAGTTCGTGACATTCTCGTCTAGGAGCCAACCGAACGTGTTGAGAAGAAGCGCCGCATTGTCCGCCTCCAGAATGCGCCCGGGCTGAAACGCCATCGGATCGGCACTGACCGCAACACGTCCCTTTCCGGAAACCTGTGCCGCGAAGACACATGCGCCGGGCATGGTCGACGTCTGACGGAGCGACACGACCTTTTCCATTTTCGATTCGCCCGAAAACTTCAGCGGCGTAAGTGCGAAGAGCTGAATCTTTCCGACACCATCCGCGATCGGATGAGCCCCGATTGCATCTGTGAGAATCTGGCGCGGATCGCCGAACCCGTAGGAGATTTTGTCACAAGGCGGATTTCTCATCCACGGGATTTCCACACCCCACGCTTCCTTGCCTAACGTAAAGAACGTCATATTGGCGTTGAGCGAACGTCCGGTATAGACTTCCGCAAAAAGCGAACCGCCGCCCTGCACATAGTCCGAAAGCATTTTCCTGAACTTCGGCTTGCCGAAGAGCGCCTGCCAGTAATCAAGCGAATTCCCTTCCGTCACCACGACCGCCGCATATCTTGAAAGAAGCTCCTGCGTCCAGGCTGTCGGATGAACCGCATCGACTTCACCGCCCAGCGCACGGACGGCTTCGATCTCGTGCGGGAAAAGCTCGACTCCGGTGTAGGGATGGCGGGCGTACGGATTGACGACACCGCACGGCTCCGGACCGTCTAAAGCAAAAAGAACACGCTTCTTCCCATTCCCCGTTCCCCGTTCCCCATTCCCCGAAATAGACCACATAAGATTCTGGACATACCGGATTTTCTTTTTCTCAGCACCAGACAATCTGAAGTCGGGAACTTTCGCCTCGGGCGCGGAAAGAATGCATGCAGCTACACCCTGCGATCCTTCAATCGTCGTCTCAACTCCTGTGGCAGAGCGGATGAATTCTCCCTCGATGCGCGTCAGTCTCCAATCGCGCATCTCCTCAGGCAGCGTGACGCGGCACTTCTGGTCGAGTCCGCCCCAGTTCTGCAGATACAGCACCTTGCGAAATGAATCGCCGGCAAGCAACCTCTCGACGCAGGGGAATTCCCCTGACGGCGCAATCTCCACTTTCAGTTCCGGAGCAGGCAGAAAAGGCGCAAGACGTCCCGTAAGCGTTTCCGTCCCCAACCCCTTCTCAAGCACAACGACACGCCCCTTGCCCGTATCGCCCGACGCGAACGCGGCAAAGCCGCTATCGCCATATCGCGAAAAGGTTTTGCCGAGACTCCCCGGCGTGACGATGAGGACGCCGCCGCGCCGCACGTATTCTTTTGCGGCTTCAACCGTCTCGTCATAGACGCACCAGATATCCGGCGCGACGATGACAGGATAATCCGACGCGACCCTGCGGAAACGCTCTTCGCCCAGAATATCGAAGCGTCGTCCTGAAAATTCCAGTGCACCGGCCCAATCCATCAATTCATGGTGGCGGTTTTCCTGCGATGCCGGAAGCCCGACACCTGCCATGTAACTGTATAGGAACGCGACCTTCTCCTTCCGGAAACGTACGGCCGGCAAAACGATTTCGGCGGCGGCCTCCAATTTCTTCACCAGTGCGGCCTGGTAGAGGCGAAGGCGTTCCGACTTGTTCCAATGCCAAACGATGGCGGCCGACTGACCGCCCGTCAGATAGCTCCAATACTGCGACGTATAGTGTTTCTTCCCGTAGACGCCCGGCCGCCCCAGCGTATCCTGCGTCAAGATGCGGCAGCCGGGATCCACTGGCGGCACTTCGCCTTTTTCAAACGAAAGAACAAGGTTATTCTTTCCATTGTCTCCGAACCTGATCGAATTCGTGACATCGTACTTGAAGAACGCACCCTTTGCAGTAGCCCTTCCAAGATACTTTCCGTTCAGAAAGATAAAGAACGGCGCAGCGGCGCGTCCCGTCACATAGAACCGCTTCGAGCCGTCTGAGCGGTCATTCTCCAAAATCGACGCCAAAGTGAAATCGCAGGAAAGAATCTTCTTGCCGTCTAAACGCTCTGTTGAATCATACTGCCGCCCGCAAAGCTTTGCAAGATCGTTCGCCTTCATCGCCTCCTCGGAGGGTGCAGCGGATATCACGTCTTCGATGATGTCCTCGGAATTGACAATTGGCTTAGTCGTATTGCACCTGAAATAGCGACACGTGAAAAGCGGCCAGCAGATCGCATCGTGCAGCGTCATCGGCTCGAACGGACGCCTACCGTAGTCGTAGGATTTGTAACCGGAAGAATGGATGTAGAATATATCCGCCATCGCATCGACGGCAACGGGATCGTAGGCGACATAGTTGTCGCGCGCACTCTGGTGCCCTCGCACATCTGTGCCGAAGAGCGCAGCAGGCGCGAACTTGCGCGCATGCTCGAATTCCCTGCGCGTGGCGGCGGTCGTATCCTCCTGCACGTAGATCATCCAGTCCCAGTAAATCTCCGGGGTTTCACGCTTTTCTCTCGCGCGCATCGCCGCGCGCTTGTTGCGAATATCGCGGACAGTCGACAGATTGGCCATCCAGCCGGGCTTTGCATAGGAGGACGAGTCCGTCACGCACTCTCCCGCCGTATGCGGAAGTGTGACGTCGCGCCATGTCTTAAACGCCGTCCGCCAGACGCGGTTCGCCTCATTCAACGTTCCATACTTTCGCTTCGCCCATTTGCGGAAGCCTTCCTTCACGCGATTGTTGAACGGATCGGGTCCCGGCTCGCGGTTCAATTCCGGCATGAAGAAACCGGTCTTGCCGCCATACGTGAAAAGCGGACTGCGCTTCGCGTCCAGAAGTTGCAACCCGAGATCGCTGCCGGGATCGGCTCCCATGTAGTGTCCATGATCGTAGATCGATTCGAGAAGATGCGGATACTTCGCGAGAAGCCGCGGCAGCGAAGCGCTTTTTGCCGGATGGAAAAAGCCTTCCGGGGCCTGGGTCAGGAACCCTAGACGGATCGCTTCACGCAACCAGCTAAAATACGACTCGTCGATTGTTGCCGACAGATGTATCCCATCCGCCTGTTCCGCCCCTCTGACGATGCATGACGAATGCGGCATGCTGACGAGCGTTGCCCCGTGCAGTCTGGAAAGCCACATGCCGAGCGGCGTAGAATGGACGCCGCCAAGCGAAGATCCGTCGGATGTCCAGAAGAACGGCTTCCCGTTCCGTAAGAGCAAACCGTTCTTGGACTCATAGGTAAATTGTTCAACCATTGGCACGCTCTTCACATCCTTGTCGATCTTTTGCACGTCAACGTGAACAAAAGGCTTCACCGAGGATAAAGCCGTTAGCAAAGGTGTCAATACAAAGAAAGGGAGGGCGAGCGTCCTCGCGAGCCGCACGAATAAATCGAAATGTGAAATCATCCTTTCTCGAACTCCAACTTGAAACTCGAACTTATCACAGCATTTGCACATTCTTACCTTCTCTCTCGAATGTCATAAACACAAAGGAGCGAATCACTCTATCGGGGCAATAAGGCGATTCCCCTTCAAAACAAGACCCTTCACATCTTCTCCAACCTCGACGCACGGCCGCGGGGCACCGTCCGGACGCGAGAAAACATTGCCCTCGAAGGTGACATCGCTCACCCGCTCGACGCGGGCGAAGCCGGAATTCTTCCTGCAACGGTCTCGCCTTCCCGTCAGAACGATGCGGTTGTTCCGGAACGTGATTCCGGTGCCGAAACGAAGGTCCGCGAAATAGCCGAGCGAATCGACGAACTCGCAGCCTTCAACAAGGATGTCGGAAATAAATCGGCGGTTCAACCGCTCCAGCTTCACATTCTCCGGACACCCGAGCCACGTCACGAAGTCGGCACCGAGTGAATAGTAGGTTCCAACCAGTTCTCTCACGCAGTTCCCTTCAAAGCGGCAGTTCCGAACAACGACATTTGTGGTACCCATTCCCTCGGCCCACCACTTGAGCGTATAGTCCGCAATGCAACGCAGCGCGTCGCCGTTCGTCCGCCGGAACACGCAGTCCTCAACCGTCGCATTCGACGCATTGACGAGCGTGCGCATCTCCATATCCTCGAACGTACAGTTGCGGATAATCACACCATCGGAGGATGCCGTCCTGTCAAAAACCAGAAAATACCCTTCTTCGGGAACAGACGCCGGAAGATCGCGGTCCACGAGAATAGTTTCGCCTTCTGTCCCAACGCACTTCCCCTTCCACCCAGTCGCGTTGTAGCCGGGATCGAGAAGCTCGATATCGTTTCCGGAACCCGGACGGAAATAGCGCGCTCCGCGCTCCAGGACGACTTGAAGCGTCCGCGGAGCGATTTTCTTTGCAACAGTGAAGCGGTCATGTACGTTGATGGCGTCATCCTGTTCGAGTTTTACAGTGAGATTGTCTATGATCGCGTTGCCGTGCGAGCGGACGAAATGAATGGTGTCCGCCGAAGACGAAATCGGATGCCGCCAGTCGCGCGGCACAACCGTCATATTTTTGATGCGCCAGTTCTTCTGCGTTCCGCCGACATAGACGGCATGGCCGAAACACGACGGGATCTCTATGTCGTGCAGCTCAAAATCCTCATTTGAAACAAGCGTGAAACAGCCCTTTCCGTAATAGGCGTGGGCGATGCGGTACGTCTCGCCGACCTTGTGCTGCCGGACAATGCTCCGGTTGAGCTTCGGCGAAAACTCGCGCTTGTTCGGTCCCTGCCAATTGATGCGCCCGGGTTCTTCGACGAAGGGATATACCCTGACGCGCGTCGGCGAAAGCCAGAGCGTCTTGCAGCCCATCTCACCCTCGTACG
>JAGBFY010000262.1 GCA_017936245.1 Kiritimatiellia bacterium | reverse complement strand
TCATCAGTTATGCCGGCTTTCAGGACATTGTCGACCGCAATGCGGCGCCGCTTGGGGAAAAGCGGATAGAGAGCACGTGCAAACGCGCTCCCCCAGTCGTATGCATGTCGGTCGATCCAGTTCACTTGAGCAGAAGGTCCATCAGCTCGCCACCCTTGAGGGCGCCGAGCGAACCGTTGAGGGCAGTCGTCTCACTGTAGTTTTCAACTTCGTCCGCATCATTGCCAGGCTGGCAAACAGCGACAGGAACAGGAGTGCGAGTGTGCTTGCCGATCCTGAGCGGAACGGGATGGTCAGGCAACACGCAATACGCCACCTTGTCGCCGAACTTCGACATGACGCGTCCAATCAGGCGGCTGTCGAAATCCTCTATCGCCTTGAGCTTGAGATCCAGACGCTGCTCGTGCGACACCTCGTCCGTAGATTCGATGTGCACGTAAACGAAATCATATCCATCTTCGATGGCCTTGATTGCAGCATCGGCCTTACCTTCGTAGTTGGTGTCGATATATCCGGTAGCCCCTGGCACCTTAATGACATCCAACCCCATCACACGGCCAAGACCGTTTATGACGTCCACAGCGCTCACCACTGCGCCCTTGATGCCGTACAGCTCTGAGATGGAATGGACCGCGCCGGCCTTGCCTCCGCTCCACGGCCAAACGCCGTTAGCCTGACACCCCTTGAGCACCTCCGAGGCCTTCGCGATTATGTCACGGAGCGTCGCTGCCGTGAATTCCCCTTCCGGAGACTTCGCGCGCGGAAGATGTTCGCTCACGGGATTGCCTTGGTTGTCGTCCGGCTTGTCGTAAGCTACGGCGGCGGAAAACTCCGCACCGGAAAGCACAACGATGTTGCGGTAGGAGACGCCTGCGTAGAACCTGATCTTGTCCGACCCGAGCTTTTCGTTCAGAAGGTCGATAGCCTCATTCTGGGCCGCCTCGCCGATATGTCCGGCCGAGAAGTCCTTCAGCGTACCGTCATCGTTAACAGAGACGAGATTCATGCGGAAGGCAACATCGTCCGGACCGAGTTCAATGCCCATCGACGCCGCCTCGAGCGGACCACGTCCGCAAAGCTCCGTCGCAAGGTCGCCGCCCATGACGGACATGTTCGCCACGTCAGACGAAGTGGGGAATCCTTCCGGAAGAGTAAGGAACGTGCCGCTGCGGCCATCCTTGGCGATCTTGTCCATCCACGGGGTTTTGGCGGCCTCAAGCGGGGTCTTCCCACCAAGCTCGGTGATAGGCTCGTCGGCCATTCCGTCACCAAGAAAAAGAACTGTCTTGAAAGGTTTCATGTCAATACTATTTGTCAAACCAAGATTTTGTGAGACTGGTCATTTTCGGAAATTCAAGTTGCGGCATCACGACCGGCTGCCACTTGATCGCGGGAGGCGCATCCGGCGGAATGAACTGTATGGACTTCTCCATCGCCGTAGTCACCGCCACGGAACGCAACCCCTCCTCTACGGTCATGCCAAGGATGCGGTCAGACTTTGAACGGGACTTCTTCATCTTCCCCGTAAGGGATTCGACAAAATCCTCATACACGCGGGTAAGAGCCTCAACATAGGCGGCGTTTGCACCATACGGGGTTTCCGCGACTGCAGTTTCGCCCGATGCGGTTGTATCCTTGTACTCCTTACGCTTTCCATCGTTTCCGACAATCGCAAGAATCTGAGGTTCACACTGCTTCCAGAGAAGCGTACCCTTGTCGCCGGTGATCTCAATTGAAAGACCATCGTTGCGGCCTGTCGCGATCTGGGACATCATGAACGTGCCGCCGATTCCCTGCTTGGTGCGCACCAGAACCGTTGCATCATCCGGAATCAAACGCCCAGGAACACAAATATTGGCCCCTACGCAGACCTCCGAAATCTCGAAACCGGTGAGCCATTCAAGCACAAATTGACAGTGACAGCCGCAATCGTTCAAAACGCCGCCGACACCGTTGCGCTTTCCATCCACGCGCCACAAGGCCTGCGTATTGCCCTGGTTCTCAACGCGGCGAGCCATCCAGCCAGACTGCATAGATATGTAAAATCTGCGAATTGTGCCAATTTCACCTTTAGCAAGAAGGTTTCTGGCATGTACAAGCTGCGAATACGCCGGATACACCATCGCAATCCTGTACGGAACCTTCGTGGCCTTCTGCTTGCGCACAAGGTTTGCCGCTTCATCAAGATTGGACGTGAAAGGCTTCTCTCCAAGAATTGGAACGCCAGAATCCATCGCCGTCATGGCGATCGGGTAATGCATTGTGTTCGGCAACACGGCCGACACGAAAAGAAGCTTGTTGTCGCCTTTACGAGTCTTTTCCCGGCGAAGGAAATCGCGGTAGGACGGGAAAAGATCGTCGACATTAAGCTTCAATGGCTTTATGAAGTCGTAGGAGGCCTGTTTTGACGTACCGAATGAGCCTCCGACAATTTTCAAATTGCCGGCCTTTTCAATAGCCTGACGATGTATATTGCCCATAAAAGACTTCATACTGCCGCCAATCATGCCGATTTTGTAAATTTTCTTTTCTGCCATACTTTTTACCTCCTTTTCTCCAATTGCCTTGCAGTTTATCAAATAGCGGCATTGGATTCAAGAAAAAAAGACAGAAAAAACCGCATCTATATGCTCCGCCCTGTCCAGAAGCAAATGCAGGAATGGCTTGCGATTGTTTCCTAAACTTAATTGGACACGACGCATCTATATACTCTTCATAGTTTTGTCCTTCTAAAACGACTGTCCCCAACCAAATCCAAATCCTCTTGTTTTATACAACACTTATGCGCTCGCCAACCCGGCCTGTCACCGTACCGATATGACCGTACCGATGAACTTCGACTCAAGGGCAAATGTCGTCGTGCCGGTCTCCGCATCGCCGAGCTCGATCAGTTTTGACGATATGTTCTTCCATGGGCGCTTCACCTGAAGCATGCTTCTCACTGATTCCGCAGCGGAGTTCTTGACCGTAATGAGTCCGTTGGTCACAACGGTTCCAGGCTCAGGCGGCAAAGCAGACGACGCATCGACCGAGAACGGCAGTTTGCCGCCGAACGACGCGTCCAGAGAGAACGGCACATCAACCGTCACATTCCGGATACCGTACTTCACGAGATCGGCATTCGCGGAGTCAAACACAAGCTCAACTGACGTTCCGGCGGCAAAAGACGTCTCCAGTCCCGACAACGCATCCGCATGCGCAACCTTCACCTTGCCTTCCACAACCTCAAAGATGTTTGATCCCGCCCTGGGAATATCGGACAGTTCGCCGCCATCATCCAACTCGTGCTTCATGCCTCCTTCGAGAACAAGTGTGCCGTCCCCTTCCTTTCTCATCCTGCCGCTTATCAGAATCGGCCATTGCACATCAAGCACATCTTTCCCCGTTACGTGAAAACGTCCGCAACCATAGATGTACACTCCTCGGTTTAGCCCTTTCTCCAGTACAACTTTAGAGCTGTCGTTCACCGAAAGCCGGCCAAGCGTTTTCAATGTGAGCGCACGGGGATCAAACTCATCCTTTTTGCCGCCAAGGTTGCGCCCATCCTTCACATACAGCGTAGGGAACTTAGTAATAAGGTCATGGTATTCCGCCCTTACCTCTGCTGTGGACAGAGCGATGGATCCGGTATAGTTTGTGTTCAATCCGTCAAGCATGTAATTGCACTTAGGTGAACCTGTGCGCCCCCATCCTACTAAATTGATATCTCCAGGTCCATCCACTTCACCTTCAAGAATCAGAGTGTCACTGCTATAGGTGCGTAAATCGGTCGAAGAACCAGCGTTCATAAAGTGTATCTTCGATGCCGACACCCGAATAGTTCTACTCGCACTCACATAATCCTGTCCTGTGCCTATCATTCCGGAACTGATATATAGCTCCGGCACCTGAAAGGATTTGGTCTGTACAATAAGAGTGCCGCCATTCAGATAGAAGATTGCACACGGGAAGACGTAATCCTCCTGAGGAGTAAAAAGGGTCCTCAACGACCTTGCCGTACGGTATATGGCGGCGCTATTTGTCTCATGAGGAATGTAGCCACCCCACCAGGCCGCCGAATTCGTCAATGAGGAAGGAGTTCCATCCCCGCCGTCACGTTCACCTTCGTTACGGTAGATATCCGTCTGATAGATAAACCCATGAGTCACCACATATAGCGTACGAACTCCGGTCTCCGGGTCACTGGCAACCTCAAGATGAAGGTCAAGGTTGTATTTCTCCGCAATGAACGTGACTTCAAAGTCATCAACCGTGAAGGTCGAAGTGGCTGGACCTGAAAGAATCGGTATGCGATACAGCCGTGCGCCACGTATGATAGGCTTGTAGCAGATTTCAACCTTACCATTGATAGACAGACTTTCGGTGGCGTGGAAATGCCCAAGCGAACCATCGATGTCTTCTTTTCCTTGATCAATATATATGCGAGTACCGGCATCAAACGTAAGACTGCCTACGGTAACCTTGTCGTCGAAGGCGAGTGTCGATATTGAGCCGCCGTTGCATACATGTATTTTGGCGGAGCTTTCCGCCGAATCGAACTTGACGCGCGGTCCGAAGTCCGTACCGACATTCTCATAATCGGAATCAATCGTTATCGTGCCGGCATATCCTGAAATGTCATGCAGTTCAAATGTCGAGTTCTTGGCGCACACAATCGCTTTACCCTCACCTACATTTTTACCACCCCACGGGCCAAACAGAATGCAGGCATCCTCTGACCCATCAAGAGATCCCGTAATTTTACCGGTGCTATATAAATAATGACGCTGCCCGACATGGAACACAAAAGGTTTCTCAGGATCTTCAGCCAAAACCGTGACCGGACCCGCAATCTCAAATGTTTTATTCGTATCATTAAACCACCAATTTCCGCTCCAAAGAACCAGTCCTTCACTTTCCTCTGCAAATTTGATCATACCGCTGTCGTGCACCACAGTTATCCCAACAGACTCCGAACCTATCTGAAGTTTGTCGCCCTTAAATTCGTCATTAAAACTGAATCTCAGTCTTTGGGGATTGTTGCCATCGCGTGCACGATCTATTATAAGCCTGTCGCAAGGTCCTACCGTTCCCGATCCAACCTGACCATTCGCCATCCAATAGGAGAGGTCTCTCAAGGCTGCAATTCCATCAGTTTTGGCCCCTGTATTCTTTGCCGGATTTGGATACCAGTTTGTGTAGGTTACAGTTGCAAAAGAGGCATGCACGACCATGCACACCAACAAACAAAAAGGAGGCTTCGTGCATAAGTGTGGGTGCGTAGGTGGGTAAATGACGGTCGTCGAGAGAGCTTGTGAGGTGGCGGGGAACCCGGTATTGGCTGGGTTGTCTGGCTTCAGCCGTCGCTCTTTCGGCTGGATCTTCGGCGATGCC
>JAGBFY010000029.1 GCA_017936245.1 Kiritimatiellia bacterium | reverse complement strand
TGAAGGGAGTTGGTATCCTGATATTCGTCCACAAGCACGTGCAGGAACTGGTTCTGAAGTTCGTTGCGCACACCCTCCACTTCGCGCAGAAGTCGCAGACCGTTCACAAGAAGGTCGTCGAAATCCATCGCGCCAAGTTCCTTCTTGCGCTCGGCATACAGCTCTCCGCACTTTATGACCTTCTCAACATCAAGCGCAACCTTTGACTGCTGCACCTCGACAAGCGTCTTGAAATCCTTCTCGCGGTTGGCGGCATCGGATATGAGTTTGAGAATGAACTCCTTCTTGACGAAGTCCTTGACTTCCTTGCCCGCGACCTCCTTGACGATCTGCCCCATCAGCTACTTCTGGTCATCCTCATCGATGATGGAGAATCCGGGCTTGTATCCAAGGAAGCTTCCGTATCGCCTAAGGAATTTTGCACAGATCGAGTGGAATGTGCCGGACCATATACCACCCACACCAGAACCTATCAAGGCCTCGGCGCGTTCCGTCATCTCTCGAGCGGCGCGGTTCGTGAACGTAAGAAGCAGAATGCGTTCCGCCGGGACGCCATTCTCTATCAGGTAGGCAACCCTGTGCACAAGTGTGCGCGTCTTGCCGGTACCTGCGGCGGCAAGCACAAGCATAGGGCCGCCGTCAGACGTGGCGGCGGCGCACTGTTCTGGATTCAGTTCATTCTTGAAATCAATCATCGACCGGAAACATCCTCTAAAAATTCATTCTCACTCGGAAAGCAGCATATCCTTGATCGGCTCAAGTGGACGTCCGCTCAGGAACGCTCCGCCCGCCATCTCTTTCGCCCCCTCCGGCTTGAGCGCGGTAAGCAGAAGCGCCGTCGTGCCTGTACGTATCACCGGGCCGCGCTTCGTGACCTCAAGAACGGTTCCGGGCAGTTCGTTGCGTCTGGATGGATCCACCTTGGCGAACTCAACCCCCGTTATGACAACGCGCCCCGTGTTGCCCTTCTTCCTGAACCGGGAAGGCAGGAACGTGTAGCATCCCGGCCAGGGCGTGTAGGCGCGAAGCAGACGTTCTATGTAGTCCGAAGACTTGCTCCAGTCTATGAGTCCATCCGTCTTGGCGATCTTGTGCGCAAATGTGGCCTTATCCTCCTCCTGTTCCTTCGGAGGGGGAAGCTTCTTCGCATCCATAAGCTTCAGCGCCTTCGCGAGCGTTACGCCTCCGCAGATGGAAAGCTTGTCCATCAGCGTGTCGCCGGTATCATCGGAATAGATGGGTTCAACCTGCTTCAGAAGAACAGGACCGTCATCCATTCCCATGCCCATCTTTATGACGGACACGCCGGTCACCACGTCCCCAGCAAGAAGTGCCGCCGTTACGGGCGAGGCTCCACGGTATTTCGGAAGAAGCGAGAAATGGCAGTTGACGCAGCCGAGCGGCGGCAGGTTGAGAAGCTCCTCCT
Source organism: Kiritimatiellia bacterium (assembly GCA_017936245.1). Lineage (GTDB taxonomy): Bacteria > Verrucomicrobiota > Kiritimatiellia > RFP12 > UBA1067 > UBA1731. The sequence goes on along the minus strand of JAGBFY010000029.1, from coordinate 1,113 downwards.
TAAGGAACTGACCGAAAGCCACCACCACGACAACATCAGGCTTCCACGCTCTGATCTGGGCAAGCGCCTCTGGGGAGTTCACGTTGTCCGGCGTGATGCAGTTCTTGATTCCGCGCTCGATTGCATACGCGCGGCATGGACACGGCGTAAGTACCTTGCCGCGTCCTGCAGGACGATCGGGCTGTGTGACGACTCCGACCACCTCTAGGCCAGGCAGCCGCATAATCGCCCGCAGACACGTTGCGGACGCGTTTGAAGATCCCATGTATACAATTCTCATAACAGCGCGTAGTATACCACATTAAAGGTTTATTCGGTCCAGCCGTTGCCGGTGACGGAGAACGCCTGATGCTTCTCCGGCGGAACGTATCCGTGCGTAGAACCCTGAACCCAGTTGATCTTCTTGGGTCCGGGGATGTTGTTGAAGAGTATAGCCACACCGGATGGAGGACAGCAGTAGTCGCCCAGTCCGGCACGGGTGATCTCCACCTTGCACTTCTTTGAAATGCGCTTTGCGAGATTTACGGGATCATAGTAGCGCAATGCCGGTGTTTCCTGGATGTACCAGGTGCTGACGAGACGCTTAAGCGTATCGCGTCCGCCCATGTCGCAACACCAGGGGATGCCGGGCAAGGCAAGTGTTACATCGGGATCGAGACCTGCCGCCCACATGGACTGAAGACCGCCCATTGAACCGCCGCGGACGACAAGGTTCTTGCCATCCCATTCAGGCAGGGTCTTGAGCCATTCAAGCGCCCTCATTATGCGATATGTGTAGCCGCTGAAGTAGGAGTTTTCCGGGTCTTCGTTCTGCTTTATGTCGAATCCGAACGTCCTGCCGCCGGAGCAGATTGAACGGAAGAACTCATCATAGTATTCGGGCTCACGTCCAAGCTCGTAACCGTGCGGGGAGAAGTTGAAACTGATCCCGTCGCTCTGGATGACGGGGGAAACGACATGTCCCTTGCCCGGATAGGAATGTCCGTAACCATGGAAATATACTGTGATCTTCTGTTTGTCAGTCTTTTCGGGAATTGTGAGATAGCCGGTGGACGGACGTGCGCCGGCGCATTTTATCGTCACTGCATACACCCTGTATCCTTTGCGATAATC
>JAGBFY010000261.1 GCA_017936245.1 Kiritimatiellia bacterium | reverse complement strand
CGTAAGATGCTGTCAGTGGGGTCGGTAGCTGTAAAAAGTACTTACTGACCCCCCTAGGGCTTTTGCGAGGCTTGTTTTGGATATTGTTTTGTTTGTATGGTATAATTGAACCTCATACTTCAACTGAAAGGGAATGTGATGAAAAGAATAGCAATGTTGGCGGCGACAGTCGCAGTGACCGGGTTCGCGGCGCCATCTCCTGATTACGCCACTCGTGACATATTTACGGATGGCGAGTTCTTTGTTGGGTGTAACTACTGGGCGAAGAACGCAGGCATGTACATGTGGAGCCAGTGGCGGCCGGATATTGCAGACAAGGAACTTGAAACACTAGCCCGCTACGGAACGCGCGTGATGCGCGTGTTCCCTCTTTGGAGCGACTTCCAACCGCTGACAGGCGACTGTTTTGCGGGTGGCAACTACCGCAGCTACCGGTTCAAGGACAACAAGCCGCTCCCCAACTGGGCCGGTGTGGATGACGAGATGATGAAGCGCTTCCGCCTTTTCTGCGACATGGCGCAGAAGCATGACATCAAGCTTATCGTCGGAATTGTGACAGGATGGATGTCGGGACGCCAGTTTGTGCCGCCGGTGTTTGAAGAGCGCAACGTTCTGGTCGATCCTGAGGCGATCATGTGGCAGACGCGGTTTGTGAAGTATTTCGTCCAGGAGATGAAGAACCATCCCGCCATCGCCGCCTGGGACTACGGCAACGAGTGCAACTGCATGGGCGCCCGCGGCACAGCCATGTTCTACAACTGGATGGATCATATCGGCATGGCAATCCGTCTTGCAGACCCGTCCCGCCCGATTGTTTCCGGTATGCATGGACTTTCCACTCACGAAAGGGCTAACGCGCCTATCCGTCTCAACGGTGAGCTTTCCGATATTCTCTGCACGCATCCCTATATGTTCTATGTCGGCGGCTGCGGCAAGGAGGCCTTCAACACGATGCGCATAGCCTTGCATCCGACAGCAGAATCCGTTCTCTATCGCGATCTCGGCGGCAGGCCCTGTTTCGTTGAGGAGATAGGCAACCTCGGTACGAGCTGCGTATCAGATGAGCGTACTGCGGCCGGCATGCGCACCACCATGTTCAGCGCGTGGGCGAATGATCTCAAAGGCTGTCTCTGGTGGTGCAACTCTGATCAGGAGGTGCTGGATTTCCCTCCATATAATCTAACCCCGAATGAACGTGAGCTCGGCATGCTCCGCCAGGATCTCACCCCGAAGGCGATCATGCTTGAAATGGATGCGTTTCAGCGTTTCCGCGCTTCGCTTCCGTTCCGCAAGCTTCCCAAGGCAAGGACGGATGCGGTTATCATTGTCCCTGAAAAGGAGGCGGGGTGGATTCCTGGTTTTGGCGCGTACATACTTGCCCGTCAGGCCGGTTTCAATCCGAGGTTTGCAGGGGCGGAGAATGAACTGCCTGATTCCGATTTCTACATCGTCGTTTCGCCGGAACGCGGTGAAGGCTATTCCTATCCGGCGCAGAGACGCTTCTTTGAAAAGGCCAAGGCTGGCGCAACTGTGCTGCTCATATATTCCGGCAACGCCCGTTACACGCAGATGCGCGAGCAGGCCGGCGTGAAGATAGACTACTGCTGTCTCGCGCCCTGCGAAAAGTCTTTCATGCTTGACGGACGCCGCATCTCTGTCAACGACGGAACGACCTGCAGGATGCTTCCCGCAGAGGCCGAGGTGCTGTGCAAGACCGCAGCTGGCGAGCCTGTGTTCACGAAGTTCAAGAACGGCAAGGGAACGGTGCTCATGTGCAACGCTCCGATCGACCGTCAGTCGATCGCCCGTACGGATGTGTTCACCGGCGAGAACATCCAGCCGTACTATCTTGTCCTTCGGGAAGCCGCAAAGATCGCCGGTGTGAAGACGGTTGTCGAGAAGGGTGACTGCCCGTGGGTAGGGTTCACAGAACATCCCGCCTCTGATGG
>JAGBFY010000260.1 GCA_017936245.1 Kiritimatiellia bacterium | reverse complement strand
CCGTCGGACTGGGTCATGTTCGGACATCCCATGAACCGCAACCCTCCGGACTATCCCGGCGTCGGCACACCTGCCAATCTGCATGACATACGCGATATCGTCAAGGACTTCCCCGCGTTCGGTTTCGAGGTCCTCGAGACTCCCGGCCATACGCCTGGAAGTGTCTGTGTGAAGACGGGTTCTCTTCTGCTTTCGGGCGACACGCTTTTTGCCGGTTCCTGCGGGCGTACAGATTTCCCCGGCGGAAGCATGGCCGATATGCGCAGGTCGCTTGCCTCTCTCGCCAAGCTGCCGCCGGAGACAGAGGTCGTTCCAGGACACGGCCCGTCCACAACCATTGCGCGAGAGGTCGCCTCCAATCCGTTCATCTAACGCTGAGTGCGGGAGTTCGTCGGATGAACGACATTCTCAGGGAGCGTCTCAAGACAGTCCCCAACAGGCCGGGCTGCTATTTGATGCGCGATGCGCGAGGTGTCATAATCTACGTCGGCAAGGCGAAGAACCTCCGTCATCGAGTGTTGGGATATTTCCGTCCTGGGGCAAGGCACGTGCCGAAGGTGCGTTCGATGGTCAATACTGTCGCAGACCTCGAGTTCATGACGGTAAAGAACGAGGCGGAGGCGTTGCTTACGGAAGCGTCGCTCATAAAGAAGTACAAGCCGCACTTCAACATTCTCATGCGTGACGATAAGCGTTATCTTGCGTTGCGCGCTGATCCTTCACTGGATTTCCCGATGTTCACCACGTGCCGGATCGTGCGAGAGGACGGAGCAATGTATTTCGGGCCGTTCCCTTCTGCACCGGTCGTGCGGGCGGCAAAGGATTTCGTGGAGAAGCACTACGGGTTGCGCGGATGCCGGTGCATAACCCCCGATGAGGATGCGAAGCGGCACTGCATGGCGGACAAGATTCGCTACTGCACGGCGCCGTGCCTCGGGAAGATATCGCCAGAGGACTACCGCAAACGTTTTGACGAAGCCTGCGCCTTCCTGAATGGGGACAGACCCCAGGTCATAGGCGATCTTGTGACGGAGATGGAGGCAGCCGCCGGCGAATGCGATTTCGAGAAGGCGGCGCGTCTACGCGACACGATTGGCGCTCTGCGGGAGATGACGAAGCGCCATTTTGTCCGCAAGTCGCCTGAGATGCGCAAGGGAGATGCGCTAAAGGGACTTGAGGAACTCGCCGCCGCGTTGAAGCTGAAGGCTCCACCGCGCGTAATAGAGTGCGTCGACATATCCAACCTGTTCGGAACCCATTCTGTCGCTTCGCTCGTGGTGTCGATCGACGGAATGCCGGATAGACGATACTACCGCCATTTCCGCATCGAGACGGTTGAAGGTGCGGATGATCCTCGCAGCATGGCGGAGATCGTGAGACGCAGGTATGGTCCGGAATCGTCTCTCGCGGCGAAGTCCCCGCGCGCCGATCTCTTTATATGTGACGGCGGCATCACCCAGTTGCGCGCGGCACGGGCCGCGTTCAAGGAGATCGGCGTTACTGATATCCCGACCGTAGGGCTTGCCGAAAAGATGGAGATACTCGTTACGGACGACGAACGCGGCGATATCGTACTTCCACGTGATTCGCAGGGACTGTTTGTGGCTATCCGTCTGCGTGATGAGGCGCACCGTTTTGCCATAACCCATCACAGGTCGCTGCGCGACCGGACAATTCGGGAATCCGTTTTGGACGAAATTCCGGGGATTGGTCCTGCGAAGAAGGTCGCCTTGCTCAAGAGATTCCGGTCGACGCGTGGGATCGGCAAGGCTTCGGTGGAGGATATCGCTTCCGCTGCCGGAGTCAACAGCGTTATCGCGCAGCGGGTCAAGGAAGCCTGCGTTTCTGTAGGCGGTTGAAGCTGTTTTGTCAGACCAGCTCTGCAAGTATCGTATCGCACACTTCCGTTCCGCGTCTTGTAAGACGGTATGTATTCTCTCCAAAAACGCTCAGGAGTCCTTCTGCGGCAAAACGGTCCAGAGTTTCCGTCCATTCGTCAACACGGGACGTAAGCTCTGGGAAATCTGCCGCTGCTTTTATGGGCGAAAATCCTTCCTTCAGGAGCCTCAGACGGAATATGACGCGTGACACGGCATTTCCTTCACGGCTGCAAGCGCCGTCCCCGATTCCCGTGTAGTCTTCGCCTCGCCATGTGGCTAGGTTGTGGCGGCATTCCCTGCCGGGTTTCGCAAAGCTTGATATTTCGTAGCGTTCAAGTCCAACACTCCCCAATGCACATTCCGCCGCAGCAAGTTCCGCAAGCGCAGCGTCGTCTGACGGCAATGTGACGCGTCCACATTCAACATCGTGCGCAAGCCGCGTGTTCGGTTCAAGGATGAGCGTGTATACGCTGCAGTGGTCTGGTTTCAGCGAAGCCGCTGATTCGAGAGTGCGCTTCCATGCGCCGCCTGTTTCATCTGGCCAGCCGCATATGAGGTCGATGCCGGCGTTGTCGAAGCCTGCGTCACGTATCATGCACCAGGCGTTCCGCGCCTGGTCTACGGTATGTGGACGCCCCATTGCCCGCAGGGTTGCGTCATCGAAACTCTGTACGCCCATCGAAAGACGGTTTACCCCGCCCTTTTTCAGTGCATTGAGAAGTTCAGGTTTGACATCCAGTGGATTGAGTTCTACGGTGAACTCGAAATCTTCGGACTTCTTCTGTCCGCTGATGATGTCTAACAGTCCGGAAAGGTCGCACATCGCGGGAGTGCCGCCGCCGAAATAGAGTGTCGATAGCGTTTTGCCGCCTGATGAAGCGAAGAACGCACTGATCTTGGCGGCAATCTCGTCCACATATGTGCGACGTTCCGCGTCCGTCCTGCCGACGTATGAATGCAGTGCGCAATAGGCGCACTTGCTTCGGCAGAACGGGAAATGTACGTAAAGGTTCACTCTGCTGGAGCAGTGGCGGGCTCTTCTTTACCTTCGGGTGTCGCTTCTGCGTTCTCTTCAGCGGCGGCTTCCGGTTTAGGCGAAACTTCGCCAAGCGTCTTTGTGCCGGAAAGAAGGGCCACGACCTCGCTCTGCACGTCACCGAGATTTTCTAGACGGATGCGCGGGTCGAGAACTATGAACGATTCACCAGTGCGACGATGCTCATAGATGCGTATGATTGTGCGGTCGGGCTGCTCCTTCGCGTCGCGCTCGACGAGAATCTTTGAACGTTCAAGCATGACGGCGAGCACGTACACCACATTCTTCATCGCGGGATCGTCAAGCGATATGAGGTGGCGCAGAAGCTCGTCGGCCGTCTCCTTCTTGAGAGTCTCTTTCTTGTCCGCCGGCGGAGGTGCGGCATACACACCCTCCCAAGAACTGAAAGGCTCCCATTCGCGTGGGGCTGTCTTCCAGCATTCGGGGTGACAATCTAGACGTTCATAGCCGTCCGGCAGCTCGTGAAGCACGCTCACCACCGGAGCCCTGTCCACGAGCGGCTTTTCGCAGATGGAGCACACATGTCCGCGGCTCCTGATGTTCCATTCCTGTGACATGCGACCTATTATATCACATAATCAGTACAGATTGACGCGGCGTTTTCTGTATCTGGAAAGGGTCTGTCCCCACTTTGCCGGGTCGTACGAAACGCCGCCCATGAGTTTGGTGAGCCACTCCTCCCGTGCGCCTTCAGCGAGCTGTTTCGGCCAAAGCCTGCGTATTGCATTCAGGAGCGTCATGCCGGCCGCCGCAGGTCTGTAGCGTTTTATGCTTTCGACTGAAAGCAATACGCCTGCGATCTTGCCCCATCTGTATTCGCGCATTGTCAGTCCGTATCCCCGAAGCTTTCCCTCTGTTGCCTTGATGAGCTTCTGCGGATCCATCCATTCCGCGCCAAGCACCCGGAACGCAAGATTGCCGCCACGGTCCGTATCGAGCGCGGGAAACGCTTCGGTGAACACGGTCACTGGGTAGAGCACCGCCGAATCCCAGCTCTTGATGCCGGGGGAGGGCGGAAGGAAATCCGCCCATGGTTCGCGCATATCGTGGCTCCAGCCGTTCATTTTCATAACGGAAAGCTTCACACCTGGAATCGTCTTGGACAGATACACCGCCTCTTCACCGATGGTCATTCCATGACACAGGGGGAGATCGGCGGGACAGACAAAGCTCATGCGGTCCGTGTCAGGCATAGGGCCATCTACGATTCCGCCTAGCGGTACAGGACGGTCCAGCACCATGATTTCCGCTCCGCACTCCACGGCGGATTCCATAACGAGCTTCAGCGTCGCAAGATATGTATAGCACCTGATTCCGATGTCTTGAAGGTCGATGACTATACGCTTGATGCCTTTCATCATTGCAGGTGTTGGCTTGCGTGTTTCGCCGTAGAGCGAATGTACCGGCACCTTCCAGCGGGGGTGTCGGGAGCTGGCCGTCTTTTCGCCAGGGCCGGCAAGGCCAAAATATCCATGTTCGGCTGAGAACACAGATTTGAAGTAGGGACGGCTGCGTTCATGCAGCATCTCTCCAAGCGGAGAGGTCTGTTGGGAGAGAAGACCGAACGGCAGTCCGTCTTCAAGCTTTTTGATGAGTGCTTGATAGTTTACGGAAAATCTTTTCATGTTATGGAGTTTGCCGTTCGGCGTTTGAGGCGAAACGGCTTTTTACGACTTAGTATGGCTGTATTGTACCAAATCCGGAGAAAACATTCAATTAATCGCCTGATAGCCGCCTGTTTTCAACTTGTCACCCTTCCCCGAAGGGTGTGTCCCTTGATTCTCCTCCCTTACCACCGCATTTTGCAAAATGCGGTGGTAACGTTTCTCTTGGATACCGGTTGCAACTATGTCGCTGTGTCAGTCGAGAAATGAGAATTCACTTCGGAATAATTCTCTCGATTCTGATGAGATAGCGGATCAATGAGAATATGGTTTGGACTGATTCTCAAGATTACGGTGCGGACGAAATCCTATATACTGGCGGAACTGCACTATTTAATAAAATAAGCCGGTTAATGTGCGAAATTACAATTCTTTTCGGAGTCTATCCCCAATTGTCCTATCCCCCATTGGCCCCCCCCCCAGTTGTT